>DORQ01000130.1:4196-19208 GCA_003514205.1 Acidimicrobiaceae bacterium | reverse complement strand
CGGTTTGGAGCGATCGATGCCAACAGCGGCAGCGAGCGGATCCCACCAGGCACCAAGTCCAAGAATGACGCGACCCGGTGCGAGGTCATCAAGTGTGGAGAATGTCGCGGCGAGCCGGGCTGGGTTTCGACTCCACACATCTGCTACTCCCGAACCGACCTTGATGGTCTCGGTCACTGATGCAAATGCCGCCATCGGCACAGTGGACTCCCTCACGAGCCGGCTTTCGGCCTGCCAGACGGCATCGAAGCCCTTTTCCTCGGCGTATTTCGCGAACTCCATTCCTTCACGAATGGTGTGTGCATCTTGAAGGTAGATCGCTACTTGTTGAGACACTGGGACTCCTTGAGGCCGGATCGGTTGGTTGTTTCGTCGGGTGAGTTGAAGTTGGCGGAGGATCTAGAGGCTTGGGCCGGGAGGTGCACAGAATTCAGAGTTTGGCGAACAAGCGCTGAGCCTGTTCCTTGGCCTTCGCTCGGATTTCGAGAGGATCCACTCGTGTCGGCTTGCCCTCAAGGAGGAGGATCTCGCCATCGATTCGAACCTCCTGTGCAGCGACCCCTGGGGTAAACGCGGCGGCCCACGGGTTGTCGACCTGGTCATAGCTCCAGCGCACGTGGTCGTTGAGTGCCTCAGGCACGAGGTTCCAGCCGGTGCTCAGCCAGTTCCAGGCTGCGTCGGGAGTGGCGGCGAGATTGCTCTCGCGGTGACGGCAGTACGCGAGACGGAACTCCTCCAACATGTCGGCGCCAATCCCGTCGGTGCCCAGCGCTACGGGCTGGGATTCAGGGAATCGAGTGGGGTCCGCGTAGCCCACAGCGTTGTTCATATTGGAGCGAGGGTTGTGCACGATGGTGCCAGCGAGGCCGTGATCGGTCGGGAGGTGGACGGCGTGGATCAATAACCAGTCCGAGGTGCTCAGCTGCTGGAGTCGGAGGTGGGCCTCTCGATCATCAGGACCTTCGGCAACGTGAATGTGCACCCCGGTTCCGAATTCGGCTGCCAGTGATGCGGCTTGTTCGAGACTGTCATCTGAGCAGGTGAATGCTGCGTGCACGCCTACGTAACCACGGCCACCTTCGGCAAGAAATCGCCGGTTTTCATTCAGTCCGGCGGCGGCCCCATCGGGACCGTGACGGTCGGTGATGCCGTATGCACACATGACTCGCACACCAACCTCAGCGCAGGCCTGGGCGATCACGCTGAGTGATCCTTCGATGGCTGAGGGCGACTCGTGATGATCGATGATTGCGGTGGTTCCTGATTCGAGCGCTTCGAGAGCGCCGAGGAGCGCCGAAGCTCGGATCATCTCGAGGTCGAGCGCCTGGTCGAGTCGCCACCAGATCTGTTCCAACACTCCAAGAAACGAGGTAGGAGTTGATGGAGGTGCCGGCATCCCACGGGCGAGCGAGGAATAGAGGTGGTGGTGAGCGCACACCATCCCTGGTGTCGTGTTGCTCATAGGTTCACGATCCCAGCGCTGAGTCGCTCGCCGCTGCGCCGATGGTGGAGCCCATCGGAAGGCGGTTGCGCCACATGCCGTCTACCTCGTGCAAGGCAGCAGCAACAGCGCCCGCTGTCGGCACTAGTCCAATCTCACCGACACCCTTCACGCCGTAGGGCGACTTTGGCTGAGGAATCTCCAGGATCCGAACCTCGATCGGGGGAACATCTTTCGGGCGCAGAATTCCGAGGGAGCGAAGCGTCATGTTGGTCGGCACACCTTGGTCATCGGCGGGGAAATCCTCGGTGAGGGCATACCCCAAGCCCATGTGCACTGAGCCTTCGATCTGGCCTTCGCACAGGAGGGGGTTCATTGCCCGACCGACATCGTGCACGGCGATGACCTTTTCGATTGCGGCGGTGTTCGGATCCATGATGACCATCTGGGCCGCGTAGCCGAATGCAGCGTGAATGGTGGGATTGGGGTTATCCGGATCGCCGAGCTTCTGAGTCCAATCCACGAGATGCTCGGCATGGTAATCAACCTCTGGCTCACATCCTCCAGCGATTGCAACTGCGCAGGCAGCCTGCACCGAGCCAGCGGCCATGAGGGTGCCGCGGCTTCCCGTGGTTTGTCCGAAGCCGAGCTCGCGGGTGGTGTCGACAATGACCTCTACCCGCTCCGGAGCAATCCCGAGTTCGGTGCATGCCACCTGCAACGCGATCGTGTGAACGCCCTGGCCCATCTCGGTGAAACCGTGACGAACCTCAACAGTGCCGTCGTTTCGGAAGCGGATAACTGCCCCGCACACCTCTCGGAACCCATTGCCGAGCCCACTGTTCTTCAGGCCAAGTCCGAGTCCAACTGCCTTGCCAGCGGATCGGGCAGCCTCGTATGACTCCTTGATGTCGTCAAGGCAGGCCTCGGCGCCGCGGCAGCCCTCATCCATGATTTGGCCTGGTCCCCACACCTCGCCGGGGTGGATGACATTACGTTTGCGAATCTCCCAACCGGAGATGCCCACCTTCTCCGCCAGCCGGTCGAGTGCACCTTCCATCGCGAATTGGGCTTGATTCGCTCCGAATCCCCGGAATGCGCCGCAGGCGGGATTGTTGGTTCGAACCGCTACTGCTGACACATCAATGGCCTGAAGTCGGTAGGGGCCTGAGGCGTGGCCCGCAGCCCGCTCCAACACTTTCATTCCGACTGATGCGTAGCTTCCGGAGTCGCCGATCATCCGGGCTCGCAGTGCAGTAAGTCGACCGTCTTCATCACAACCGAGCCAGTACTCCATCTGAATGGGGTGGCGCTTGGCATGAATGAGGAAGCTCTCCTCCCGTGACAGCGTGCATTTCACCGGTCGCTTCAGTGTCCACGCGGCAAGGGAGGCATGGGCCTGGTTCGACATGTCTTCTTTGCCACCAAAGGCACCACCGTTGGACACCAGTTCCACCGTCACCGCGTCGCGCCCGATGTTGAGTATCTCTGCGATCTGGTTGCGATCATCCCAAACGCCTTGGCCGCCTGAATACACATGCAGCGAAGCAACCTCGCCCTGCTCGTTCAACGTGGGAACTACGAGTGTGCTCTCGGGCTCGAGGAAGGCGTGCTCGATACGCTGGGTCGTGAAGGTCTCGTGCACCACGTGCGCTGAGGACGCGAGTTGGCTGTCGGTGTCGCCGCGTTGGTATTCCGAGCGTGACAGTTCGTTGGAGTCAGTTCCCCAGACGGCGATCTCTGATTCGTTGAGAGCGCGAACAGGGTCAACAACCGGATCGAGCGGGGCGTAGGTGACGTTGACGAGCTGCGCCGCGGATCGTGCCTGACGCTTGGTCTCAGCGATGACCACCGCAAGCACATCTCCCGCGTACGATGTGCGCTCGCCGATGGCGATCATGACTGGCCAGTCTTGGTAGATGATGCCGGTTCGGTGCGCTCCAGGGATGTCGGCCGCTGTCAGCACTGCAATGACTCCAGGGGCGCCTCGTGCCTCGGCCGTGTCGATCTCTAGAACCTCGGCTCGAGCGTGGCTCGTCAGGTGCAGTGCTGCGTGGGCGAGGTTGGGAACGCGAATGTCATCTACGTATCCGCGATCGCCAAGAGTGAGCTCCGCCGCCTGGTACTTCGTGCCACGCTCGCCGATCCCAGTCGGTAGCGCGACGATCTGTTCGGCATTGGTCGCAACTGCTTCGATGGCGTCGAGGATCTTGACGTAGCCGGTGCAGCGGCAGAGATGAGCACCGAGATGTCGGGCCATGTCCCCCCGTACGAGCTCGCTGCCCTTCTTGTCGATCTGTGACTTCGCTCGGACCACGATTCCGGGAATGCAGAAACCGCACTGGAGGCCGCCATTGGCAGCGAAGGCGTTGGCGAACGCTTCTCGTTCGGCCTCGGGCATCCCCTCCAAGGTCAGCACTTCCCGATCCTGCGTCTTGGCAACTGGGTATGTGCAACTCACCTGCGCTTTGCCATCGATGATGACCGTGCAGCATCCGCACTGCCCCTGGGGCGAACAACCGTCCTTCGGCGAGGTGAGATCGAGTTCCTCGCGAAGCGCTGACAGCAGATGCGGGTGATCATCGGCCACCGTTACGTGCTGGCCATTGAGGGTGAAGGAAATGGGCATAGTCAGGCTCCTCGGGGCGGTGAAGCTGGATTGACCAGCGGCGGCTCAACGACCCCTCGTTGGGAACTAATCAGACCGTAGTGCTGAATCTCGCGATAGCGCTCGAAATCGAACAAGGTGCGTTTGTAGTTGCTGCACCAATCGAGGTCGCAATCGGCAAGGATGACCTCATCGGCATTGGTGGTAGTCATTGCGACCACCTCTCCAGACGGCGCAATGATTTGAGATTCAGCAAGGAGGTCGCAACCCTCCTCCATTCCTGCCTTGGCAACGCCGATGACCCAGGTTCCGTTTTGGTAGGCACCAGATTGCATCACGAGAGAGTTGTGAAACCCGGCCAGCCGGTCTTGCGTTGGATCAGGCAGATACTGCAGCGGCGTGTTGTAGCCAATGAGCACCATCTCGACCCCTTGCAGGCCCATCACCCGATAGGTCTCTGGCCAGCGTCGATCGTTGCATAACGCCATTCCAACGATTCCGTTGAATGCCCGATGAACCGTGAAGCCCGTATCGCCAGACTCGAAGTAGTGGCGTTCGGCGTGTTGGAAGGCCCGTGACGGTTCATGCTCGGAGTGGCCAGGAATGTGCACCTTGCGGTAGTTCGCGACTACTGATCCGTCGCGTTCCACAAGGATCATCGAGTTGTAGCGATGAGTAGTCTCCCCGGTTTCGTCAAGCACCCGTTCGGCGTAACCAAGCGCGAAGCCGCAACCGAGTGCGAGTGCTGTATCAAAAAGCGGTTGGGTTTCGGGGCCCGGCAGCGCAGTCTCGTAGAAGTGGTCTGCCTGGCGGAGATCATCAACCCACCAACGGGGAAAGAACGTGGTCAACGCGAGTTCTGGGAAGACGACCAGTTCAGCCCCCTCCGAACTGGCTTGTTTGAGGAGGGCGATGAGCCGCTGCACGACTTCGGCGCGGCTTTCAGATCGTTGAATTGGCCCAAGTTGCGCAGCTGCAACTCTCGTGATGCGTGAGGACACTTGTGCAGCCTACTGTCGCCTCAGCGTCAATCGGTGGGGCTCGTCGTTCATCGGGACGGAAGAATGCCCTGACGAATGGGTGGGGTCTAGGCCCCAACTCGGTGGACGCCAAATGGTGACTAGTGTTCATCACGACTGGCACTTGGAAGGGGAGACCATGGCGCAGCCGAAGGAACGACGAGAAGTGGGGCGTCAGCTCAGTCCAACACAACCAGCGACAGCCTCCGGGGAGCTGACGGATGCCAAGGCTGCGGAGTCTGCAGTTGTGATTACCGAAGAGCGTCCCGTCTCGACTCCGGAGCGAGATCCACTTCGGGAGCGCCCACTCGTCGAGGAGGGAATCGCTCCGGTTCGTCGGCCCGAGGTCTTGAAGCTTGGCCGTACGGGTTGGGCAATCATTTCTGGAGCGTTGCTCCTGGCGTTTCTGTTCCGCTTCACCATTGACGATGCCTACATCTCCTTTCGGTACGCCAAGAATTTCGCAGAGGGTCGCGGGCTGGTCTTCAATCCCGGCGAGCGGGTGGAGGGTTACACCAACTTCTTGTGGACCATGCTGCTTGCGATTCCGCACCGATTGGGTTTCTCTCCTCAGTTCTTCGCGATGGTGCTCGGTCTGGTGTCAATGGCGAGCGCGCTGTGGTGCACGTTTCGGATAGCGCTTCTTCTTGGAAGGAGTGTGAAGTGGGCACAGGTCGTCCTGGTGATTCTCGCGACGAACGCGGCATTTGTGGCATTTGGCACCAGCGGGCTGGAAACGATGTTTCAAGCGGCCCTGGTCTCGGGGTACCTCTTGTTGATTGTCGCCACCTGGCACCGAACCCCGACACATCGGGAGCTTCTCATTGCTTCTGTGCTGGCTCTCGCGTTAGTGCTGACCAGGCTTGATTCGGCGCTGTTGCTCGCTGTACTCACGATGGGGTGGGTGGCGGTTCGGCGCGCGCGTGGAGCAACCAACGCCGAAGTTGCCAAGATTGTGGTGTGCGCAGCGACCCTGTCGCTCGCGGCGCTGGTTCCGTGGACAGCCTGGCGAGTGAGCTACTACGGACACGCGCTGCCGAACACGTTCTATGCCAAAGACGCCGGCGGCGTTTTCCAGATTCGTGGTCTCCTGTATATCGCGGTATTCGTGCTCTCCTATGGGCTCATGGTGCCGCTCGCTCTCGTGCTGGCGAAACTGCCCCGTCTTGCTCCCGAGCCCGGCACCTTGCTGTGTGGCGTGACCACTGGAGCGTGGGTTGGCTACGTCGTGGTCACCGGTGGTGACTGGATGGACTTTCGCTTCATGGTGCCAGCGCTGATCCCGCTCGCGTTGCTGATTGCTCGAGCAGCCGAACTGGCTAACACCGCCTGGATTCGAAAGCTTGCGATAGGAAGTTGTGTTGTGGGCGGGCTGTTGCATGGAGTCCTCTTCACCCAGCTCGGAGGGGTAGATGGACTGGCAGTTCTCAGGCTGCTTGAGTTCGATACTCGGCCGACGTGGGTGACCGAGGGCGAGGACTTGGCGGGCTACTTCCCAGGCGGACTCGATGAACCGAACCAGATCACGGTCGGCGTGGTTGCTGCCGGGGCATTGCCGTACTTCAGCGAGTTGCCAGCCATTGACATGTTGGGTCTCACTGACGAGTTTGTGGCAAAGAACGGCCTTCCGATTGAGTATGCCGATGGTCGAGGCAAACCAGGTCATCTCAAGATTGCCCCCACTGACTACCTCGTTGAACGAGACGTCAATCTGATTCTCGGACTTCCGCAGCTGGCAACGCCTGAGGAGTTCCCCGCCTCCTTCTCGCTGGATGATCCCGCCATTGTGGATCTCATGCACCAAGGCACTCTTGATTTCGATGCGCTCGGGAGCGACCCACGTGTTGTTGGCGTCCCGCTGCGCGACGGTTCACTCATGCTTGCGGTGTATCTCGTTCCCGATGATCGAATCGACGAGTTCATTTCAAGCGGCTGGCCCGTCGCTCCGCTCACCCGTTAGGGCCCCTGTACCGGCGCCGCAACTACATCGTCAGAATTCGGTGGAGGCGAGCTCAACCATGGTTTCGAGCAGTATCTGGGCACCCTCAGCAAGATCCTCGGCGGCGGTGAATTCTGCGGGATTGTGGGAGATCCCATTCACGGAAGGAACAAAGATCATCGCCGTAGGGCACACGCGAGACAGCATTTGTGCGTCGTGTCCGGCTCCTGAGGGCAATCTCCGGTGCGCGACCCCGCGTCGCGCTGCGATGCGCTCGATCATCCCGACGACACGTTCGTCAAAGTTCACTGGCTCGAAACGCGCCAACTGCGTTCGGCTCACCTCCAGTCCCTCCGAGTCCGCAAGCTGATCAATGAATGCCGCGATCGCCGCCTCAGCCTGTCGCAGTGTGGATTCCTCGGTGTTCCGCAGATCCACTGTGAAAGAGGCCTCCCTCGCAACCACATTGATCAGATTCGGCACGAGGTCAATCTTGCCCACGGTTCCAACCTGGGTCCCGCCGATCTGAAGTGCGAGTTCGCGCACCTTTGTGGCAGTTGCGAACGCCGCGTACGCGGGGTCTTTGCGAAGATGCATGGGTGTTGTTCCCGCATGGTTCGACTGCCCGACGAATCGGACGGCCTGCCAACTGATGCCCTGAACCCCAGTCACGACGCCGATCTGGTAACCCTCGGCTTCGAGTACAGGACCTTGTTCGATGTGAAGCTCCACAAAGGCGTGAGGTGGCGCTGCTGGCAACGGTGACATGCCGTGGTAGCCGATACGAGACAGTTCGTCGCCGAGTCGGGCTCCGTCAATTGCGATGGTGTCGAGTGCCTCCTCCAGCGCAAGTCCGCCCACGAACGTGAGCGAGCCCAACATGTCAGGCGCGAACCGGGCACCCTCCTCGTTGGTGAAGAACCCCACGGCGAGTGGGCGCGGGAGCGAGATGGAGCCACGTTGGATGGTTTCGATCACCTCGAGGCCCGCTAGCACCCCGAAGTTGCCGTCCAACGTTCCGCCAGTCGCGACAGTGTCAATGTGGGATCCGCACATCACGGGCGCTGCGGTTGGAACAAATCCCCGCTGTGTGCCGATCACGTTGCCAATACCGTCCACGCTGATCTCAAGATCGAGGTCGCGCATCCACGTGACGACGAGATCGCGGCCCGCTTTGTCTTGGTCTGTGCAGGCCAAACGGGCACATCCGCCGTCACCGGTATTGCCCAGCACGGCAAGCTCAGCGAGGCGTTGGGCAAGGCGGTCCCAGGAGACGGCGGCGGTGATCTGCTGGGAGGACGCTGCGTCAGATTCCATGTCACCAACGTTAGGGCCACAACGGTTGCTTCGCTGTTCCAGCCGTAACCGCTACCGTGGCGAAATGTCGAAACTCCTCTTTCAGGGTGCACGATTTCCAGGAGATATCCGGGTCGAAGATGGCCGGATTGTTGAGATCGCTCCGGCGAACACGCTGGTGCAGCTTCCTGATGAACAGGTGATCTCCTGTTCAGATGCGGTGATCACCGCTGGCCTCGTCAACACTCACCATCACCTCTACCAATGGATGACCCGTGGATGGGCGAGCGGCTGCGACCTCTTCAACTGGCTCACCACGCTCTATCCGGTGTGGGGCGAACTCTCCGTGGAGGACGTGCACGCTGCAGCGCTGGTTGGTCTCAGCGAACTGGCCTTGACGGGCTGCACCACAGCGGCTGACCACCACTACTTGGTACCCCGCGGCGACGACTCGGTGTTCGACGCGATCGCACAAGCCGCCCGGCAGGTGGGAATTCGGATCTACCTCAGTCGTGGCTCGATGGATCTCTCCCAAAAAGACGGGGGATTGCCGCCAGATCATGTCGTCGAGGATCGGGAATCGATCCTGATCAGCACGGAGCGGGTGATTGCCGAACTCCACGATGGCGACATGGTGAACGTGGTGGTCGCTCCGTGCAGCCCCTTCTCGGTGACGCAGGAGCTCATGGTTGAATCGGCTGAGCTTGCGCGGCGCCATGGCCTTCGCCTCCACACCCACCTCGCCGAAACCATGGATGAGAATGAGCACTGTCTCGAGCGATTTGGAGCGCGTCCCCTTCAAGTCCTTGATGAGTGGGGCTGGACAGGGTCAGACGTCTGGGTGGCTCACGGAATCTGGTTCGATGACTCAGAGGTGGCGCGGATGGGTGCAACCCACACCGGAGTGGCGCATTGCCCCAGTTCAAATGCGCGGCTTGCCGCTGGTATGTGTCGGGTGACCGACCTCCGTGCAGCTGGAGCCCCCGTGGGCTTGGGAGTGGACGGGGTTGCCTCGAACGAGATTGGCGGACTCTTTCCCGAACTCCGCCAATCGTTGTTTGTAGCTCGGCTTCGAGAACTTGACGCCACCGCGTTTGATCATCTCGATGCGCTGGAGATCGGGAGCGCGGGAGGTGCTGCGTGTGTGGGCAGGAGCGATTTCGGCCGGCTGGAGGTTGGTCAACGAGCTGACTTCGCAGTCTGGGAAACGCCGGATCTGATGGATGTCTGCGATCCGCTTGTCGGGCTGGTGTTCGGACCCGAACGTCGGGTGTCACGGCTTGTCGTCGGTGGAACTTCCGTTGTTCAAGGCGGCACGTTGGTCGGAGTTGATCTCACGGCCGCCCGCTTGGATCTCGCTCGCCGGGCTCGGCGCCTGTGGCCCATGGGCGCGCACCGTTGATACTTGATGGTAACAATCCTCCCCTTGCGAGCGGCGTGGTCAACGGCAAGACTGCCAAGACCCATCATTCAGGTGGTGACCAAGTGTTCGACGAATGGTCGTTCGGATGCGGAAATAAGGAGAACAATGAAGCGGAGCGCAGCCCTCGCGGCACTGCTGGCAGGATCCCTACTTCTCGGAGCCTGTGGAAAGGCCGACGAAGACAAGGCCACTGACGACACAACGAATTCCGCTGATGGCGCCGCTGACGGTGCAGTCAAAGCGGCATGGATTTACGTTGGTCCGACAACCGATGGTGGCTGGACCACTGCCCATGACAACGGTCGCAAGGCTGTTGAGGAGGCACTGGGCGACAAGGTTGAGACCACGTTCAAGGAAAACATCCCCGAGGGCCCCGAGGTTGCTGCGGTGATTGAGGACCTTGTCAAGGACGGCAACAAGATCATCTTCGCAACCTCGTTCGGATTTGGCGATGCCATGAAGGCAGCTGCAGAGAAGCACCCAGACGTGAAGTTTGAGCACGCGACCGGCATCCCGAATGACATCAAGAACTTCGGCACCTATTTCGGTGCTGGTGAGGAAAGCCTCTACCTGTCTGGAATGGCTGCCGGCGCGGCAACCAAGACCGGAACGATCGGCTTCGTTGCTCCCTTCCCGATTCCAGAGGTGATTCGCCACATCAATGCGTATGCCTTGGGCGTGCAATCGGTGAATCCCGATGCAGTTGTCAAGGTGGTCTGGGTCAACAGCTGGTTCGACCCGACGGTTGAGCGGCAGTCGGCCGAGTCGCTGATTGCTGGTGGCGCGGATGTGATCGCCAATGGAGGCGACAGCCCTGCACCAGGTGAAGCCGCAAAGGCTGCTGGGGTTGCATGGACGGGCTACGACAGCGATCAAAGCAAGGACTTCGCCGAGGTGTGGTTGACCGCAGCCATCTACGACTGGGGTCCTTATTACACCAAGCAGGTTCAGTCAGTGATTGACGGAGACTGGGCAAAGGGCGACTACTACGGCAACATCGCAGATGGCTTCACCGATCTCGCTCCGTTCGGATCTCGAGTGGATGCGGACACCAAGGCCAAGATCGAAGCCAAGAAGCAAGAGATCATTGACGGCACCTTCAACGTCTTCGGTGGACCAATCATGGACCAGGCCGGAACCGAGAAGGCAGCTGAGGGTGAGGCAGTCGACTTCGGTGAGCAAATGTCGATGGCTTGGTTCGTCAAGGGTGTCGACGGAAATCCAGAAGGCAACTAGCTCAGCGGTAGACCTTCTACATGGCTGGTGTTACACGCGATGAGACTGCCGGGATTCTGATCCCGGCAGTCTCCATGCGTGGCATTACGAAGCGGTTCCCCGGTGTGGTCGCCAACGACTCGGTCGACTTTGAGGTCCGCGCTGGCGAAGTACACGCGTTGTTGGGCGAGAACGGTGCTGGCAAGTCAACGCTGTCGAACATCCTCGCTGGGATCTATCGTCCTGATGAAGGCCAACTTTTCCTCAACGGAAAGCTCGTGGAGCTGAATTCTCCTCGCAGTGCAATAGAGCATGGGATCGGGATGGTGCATCAGCACTTCCGGTTGGTGCAGACCTTCTCAGTGGCAGAGAACGTCGCTCTTGGGTTGCCTGGTCGCTTTTCTAAACGAGAAGCAGAGGACCGAGTAGCGGCGCTTGGTGAACGCTTTGGCCTGCCGGTTGATCCTCGTGCGCTGATCTGGCAGCTCTCGGTTGGGGAACAACAACGCGTTGAGATTCTGAAGTCGCTTGAGCGCGAAGCTCGCGTGCTGATCCTCGATGAACCGACCGCGGTGCTCACACCACCGGAAGCGGAAGTGCTTTTTGAGACATTGAGGACCATGGCAGCCGAAGGTCGGTCGGTGATTTTCATCTCCCACAAGCTTGATGAGGTGATGGCAGTCTCCGATCGTGTGACGGTGCTTCGTGATGCCACAGATGTGGGCGTCGTTGAGGTCTCCGAAACCACACCTCGGGAATTGGCTCGACTCATGGTGGGACGCGATGTGGTCTTCAACGCTGAAGACACATTGAATCGGGCCACCGTCGACTGGGAGCGAGTAGTGCTGCAGACCGTTGATCTTCGAGCAAACGACGATCGCGGCAACCCTGCCCTCAACGGAGTCTCGCTGGAACTCCACGCGGGCGAGATTCTCGGCGTGTGCGGGGTGTCTGGAAACGGTCAGCGCGAGCTGGCCGAGGCAATCTGCGCGAGCCGAGGCCGAACCGGTGGCCAGGTGCTGGTCGACGGCGAGACAACAATTGGGAAAGACCCTCGGGAGATGATCCGCAGGCGGGTCTCCCACATTCCCGAGGATCGGCTGCACACCGGCCTAGCTGCTTCGGTTTCTATCGAAGACAACTTGGTACTGAAGGCATACCGGGCGCACCCGTTCTCGCTGGGTCCTTTGCTCCGACGGCGGAGTATCCGATCAAATGCCATCCAGCTCGTGGAGCAGTTCGGTGTGAAGGCACCAGGAACCTCAACCTCGACCAGGCTGCTGTCAGGCGGCAACGTCCAAAAGGTGCTCCTCGCCAGAGAGTTCAGTTCCGACCCCGTTGCTGTCGTAGCTGCGTCACCCACGCGTGGGCTCGACGTTGGCTCCATCGAAACAGTTCGGCACCTCTTGCTCGAGGCGGCCCGGCGCGGTGTGGGCGTACTCCTCATTACTGAGGATCTTGAGGAGGCCCTTGCGCTCAGCGATCGCATTCTCGTGATGTACGAGGGGCGCGTTGCCGGGGAGGTATCTCGTGATGAGGCCGACCTGACCGAACTCGGACTGCTGATGGGTGGGCGGTCAGCGGTTGGTTCCGGAGCTCAACAAACAGGTGGGTCTGAGTCATGATCCGTCTGGAAAAGCGAGTCGATGCCTCGAAATGGTTGAACTTCACAGTGCCGGTTTGTTCGTTTCTTGCAGCGTTGGTTGCAGGAGCGGTGTTGATTGCTTCCAGCGGGAACGATCCATTTGAGGCATATTCGAGGATCATTGACCGCTCCTTCACTTCCGAGGGAGCCTTCGCCGCCACGCTGCTGGCAGCAACGCCGCTGTTGTTTACTGGCCTCGCGGCTGCGGCGGCCTTCCGGATGGGGGTGTTCAATATTGGCGGTGAAGGGCAGTTCTTCATTGGTGCCATTACCTCCTCCTGGGTGGGGTTGACATACGGCGAATCGCTTGGGGCAGGCGTGATTCCGCTGATGATGATCGCTGGAGTGGCCGGGGGAGCGATGTGGGCCGCGATCCCCGGGGCGCTGAAGGCGTTCTTCAACACCAGTGAGATCATTACCTCGCTGATGCTCAACTACGTGGCTGCCTCGTTGATGACGTATCTGATCTTCAATACCGAATCGACCTGGCGGCTCACTGAAGGTTCCGGATTGATGTTCCCCCAAGGAAGGTTGCTTGACGAATCAACCTTCTGGCCCTTTTCTCACATTGGCTCAGTCGACGTGCCGTTTGGGTTCTGGGTAGGAACAGTGGTTGCGGTGCTGGTGTGGATTCTGTACCGAAAGACTCGATTCGGATTCGAAGTAGATGTGATTTCCGACGCAGCCCCCGCTGCCGCCTATGCGGGGATGCGTACTCGAAAGACCTTGCTTGGAGTCATGGGCCTCTCTGGCGGTTTGGCCGGGCTTGGCGGGGCAAGCGATATCGGCGATATCCGGCACCTTCTCGACCCGAAAGGTCTTGAGCCCGCTCGCTACGGCTATACCGGCATTGTGATCGCTGCACTTGCTCGGTTGAATCCACTGGCGGTTGTCCCAGTTTCGATTCTCATGGGCGCATTGAACAACGCTGGGCGGGCATTGCAGGGCCCAGACTTTCCTGCGGGTCTGGTTGGAACCCTTCAGGGCCTGATCCTCTTCTTTGCCCTCGGGGGAGAAGTGTTCGCTCGGTATCGCGTTCGGGTGAAGCGGTCACCTCGCGCGTCGGCGAAGGCCTCTTCTGGTGATGTGGCAGTGGCCACTGGTGCTGGCCAGACCGAGGCGCCTGTGGGTAGTCCCTCCTCGGGGGAGGTCGGGACATGAATTCGAATCTCTTCATCGTCATTGCGGCCAGCGCAGTCTTCTACGGGACTCCACTGCTCTTTGCAGCTATGGGTGAGGTGCTGACCGAACGCTCGGGCGTGCTGAACCTTGGGGTGGAGGGCATGATGCTCTTGGGTGCGGTGGCGGCCTCATACATCTCAAACACCGCTTCGGGGCCGGGCTGGTTGGTGTTGGTGCTATGCCTGCTCGGGGCCATGGGCGCTGCAGCATGCGGTGCCCTCATTCACGCGTTTGCTGTCATCACGCTGAGAGTGAATCAAACAGTTTCGGGGTTGGCGCTTACCATCCTGGCCGGTGGAGCCGGGCTTTCTTCCTACCTCGCAAACATTTGGGAGCTGAAAGACCCAGCAACTCATCAATTTGGCAAGCTCGATGTGTTCGGGCTGAAAGACCTTCCGATTCTCGGACCGGTGATCTTTCACCAAACCATGTTGACCTACCTCTCCTGGGTGCTGGTGGTGGCCAGCACCTGGTACCTGTTCAGGACCCGCGCAGGGCTTGGGCTTCGCGCCGTGGGAGAGTCGCCTCAGACGGCAGATTCGATGGGAATCAATGTCGTTCGAACCCGCTATACACATACGCTCGTGGGTGGGATGTTCGCCGGAATTGCTGGCGCAGCGTATTCGTTGACCATCGTTCCGACCTGGGTTGACGGAATGACCTCAGGTGCAGGCTGGATAGCGATCGCGCTGGTCATCTTTGGATTCTGGCGACCTGACCTCACCATGGTGGGTGCATATCTCTTCGGCGCGCTTCAAGGCCTGGCTCCCACGCTTCAAGCGCGAGGAGTTGATATTCCGTCAGCGGTTCTGAAGTCGCTTCCCTACCTCGTGACAGTCGTCGTGCTCGTGATCATGTCCTCTGGTTCGGCAAAGCGCCGGCTGGGTGCACCCGCAGCGCTGGGCATTCCCTACGAACGAGAAGAACGCTAGTTTCGCGGCGACATCTGGCTAGACCTGGAGCCCAGTGAGCTCAAATCGGTCCACGTCCACCAGCCCCTTGTCGGTAATGCGAAGCTGGGGAATCACCGAGAGCCCGAGGAAGCTCAGCTGCATGAATGGTGCTTCCAGGCTGATTCCAAGCATTCGACCGGCCGCCACTACTGCCTCGATTTCATCGGCCACTTCGGCTGCTCGTCGGTCTGACATCAACCCGCCAATCGGAAGCCGAACTTCGGCGAGCACTTTGCCCTCCAGCATCACCACCTGGCCGCCACCGATCTCGCGGAGGCGGTTGATCCCAGC
>DORQ01000130.1:2299-3969 GCA_003514205.1 Acidimicrobiaceae bacterium | reverse complement strand
AGGGCACCCCGTTGGAGGCCAAACCCACTGACGAATCCCAGGCCTACCCGCCCAGTCCGCCTGTGGCGCTCGACGCATCCGATTCGAGCTAGGTCAGTGGGCAGGTTGCCGGCGTCCACAAGGCGATGCTCAGTGGTCAGTGAACCCTCGGTGATGCCGATCACTCTGAGTTGTCCATGTGCTGGCATCTCAATGTGCAGGTCGTTTGCATTCACCGAAACGTCGAGATGGATCGAGTGTTTCATCCAGTCAGGAGCTGGCGCATCAGGAACCATTTCCGCAACCACGTTGCCGGACTCGGCCACGAGCTGACCTCGCTGAAAGACCAATGACGGCTCCCACGTTTGCAAGGAATCAAACACGCACAGGTCGGCCTGATATCCCGGAGCGAGATGTCCCAGGTGAGTGAAGCCGTGATAGTCAGCCGGATTCGTCGAGGCCATGATGATCGCATCAGCCTCGGAAACTCCAGCCGCCACGGCGAGCCGGGCACAATCGTTGATGTGGCCAACAGAACGGAGGGTGTCGGGCTCACGATCGTCGGTGCAAAAGGCCAACAGATCGGTTCCGTGTTCCAGGGCGATTGGGATCAACTCGTTGAGGTTCTTTGAAGCGGAACCCTGACGGATGAAGACCCACATTCCCTTCATTCGTTTCTCGCGCGCTTCGGCGAGCATGGTGCATTCGTGGTCTGACTCCACCCCAGCGGCCAGATAGGCGTCAAGAAGCTGGCCAGTCAGGCCGGGTGCATGGCCATCCACCCGTCGAGTCCCAGCTGCGGCAATTCGGGCAAGCATCTCTGGGTCACCGCCTATGACTCCCGGAAAGTTCATGACTTCCGCGACTCCAATGGCGCCGAAACTGTCGAGCAGTTCAGTCACATCTGCATGGCCAAGTTCTGCCCCAGAGGATTCAAAAGGGGAGGCCGGCACGCACGAGGATGCGCAGACACCGAAGTGAAACGGCATCGATTTCGCCGACTCGATCAATGCTGCAACGCCTGGAATTCCGAAGACATTCGCGATCTCGTGAGGGTCGGCCGCTACAGCAGTTGTGCCGTGTGGCAACACTGCCCGGACGAACTCATCGATCCAGAGCTTGGTGGATTCCAGGTGCATGTGAGCGTCAACAAACGCTGGGGTAACGGCAGCGCCGCCGAGATCTCTGACTTCACGGGCGTCTCGATCACCCCAGCCAACCACGCAACCATCGGCGATCGCGATTGAGGTGTTGACCCAATCCCGGATCGACGGGACGAAGAGTCGACCTCCGGTGAGGAGTAGATCGGCGGGTTCGTCGCCGCGGGCGACAGCGAGCCCGCGCGGAGTTACAGAAGGTCGTGCCATTCTGTGATGCTACGTGGATTTGGCCAGTCGAGATGGGCGGTTCTTCGATGCTGCCTCTCGTGAAGCCGATCGGCTTGAACGAACCGCGTCTGCTGCGAGTAACGCCAACGCCCCCCAGACCAAGGCGAATCCGATGAGGCGTTCTGGTGGCATCTTCTCCTTGAAGTAGAGCCAGCCGAGAAAGTACTGCGCGAAGGGAGTGATGTACTGGAGCAGGCCAATGGTGACGTAGGGGATCCGCTGGGTAGCCACACCAAACAACAGCAGCGGTATCGCGGTCACCACTCCAAGCAGCACGAGGCGAAGGTCCAGGCTCACGCCGTT
>DORQ01000130.1:0-2033 GCA_003514205.1 Acidimicrobiaceae bacterium | reverse complement strand
GCGAGTGACAGGGCGATCCACGGAACCTCGCCATAGCCGATGGAGAGAACCAGGACGGCCCCGGCACCGAGCCCCACCGCCACTCGTTGCAGGGGTCGGACCTCCTCGTGAAACAGCAGTACTCCGACAGCAACGGTGATGATTGGGTTGATGAAGTAGCCAAGCGAGGCGTCCACCACACGGTTGGCATTGACCGCCCACACGTAGATCAGCCAGTTGCCCGACAGCATGATTCCTGCCAACCAGACGCTGGCGAGCTTGCGGGGTTGGGCACGAAGCGCGGGGAGCCAGGACCAATCGCGTCGGAGCGCAAGAACCAAGCTGACCAGAATGAACGACCAGATGATCCGGTGGCCAAGAATCTCGAGCGCGCCTGCAGGCTGGAGAGAATGGAAATAGAGGGGGAAGAGTCCCCACAAACTGTAGGCCGCAATTCCCGCCAAGGTCCCAGTTCGTAGTCGTGCCTGTGCCACGGTTGTCGCTTCCGAGGTTGGCGCTTCGGAGGATGGCGGCGTCGATTCGTTGGGCGTGGCGGTCACCGGTTCAGGCTAGGTCAGATCCTGTGGCTCTCCGGTCCGATATCGGCCTGTCACTGCTTCACCATGGCTGAGTCTTCGCGAAGGAATCCACAACGGAATTGTCTCCGGTAGTGTGTGTCGCCATGACCGTCTTCCAGCCCAACAGCCTGAATGAGGCACTGGAACTGCTGAATGGGCATCCCGAGGCAACCTTGCTATCGGGCGGCACCGATCTGATGGTCGGGGTGAATTTCGGCCGCTTCCGCCCGAGTGCGGTGGTGTCGCTGAACCGAATCGACTCGCTCAAAGGCTGTGAGTTGATCGATGGCGGAGCGACACTTCGTATCGGCTCTGGGGTTACCTACGCGGCGCTCATGGCCTCAGAGGTAGCTTCCTTGGCACCTGCGCTTGTTGAGGCAGCACGAACCGTGGGGTCGCCCCAGATCCGCAACGCTGCGACGATTGGCGGCAACCTGGGCACCTGCTCGCCAGCTGGCGATACGCTCCCAGTTCTGAGCGCCCTCGGCGCCGACATCGAGATCGCCTCGATTGGAGGCACCCGGCTCGTTGCCTTCGATGACTTTATGGTTGGCCCGAAACGGTCCTGTCTTGAGGCGGGCGAGTGTGTGATTGCAGTCCGGGTGCCAGTGCGGTCAGGCTGGCAAGGCTTCGCCAAGGTCGGGACCAGAAATGCAATGGTCATTGCGATCTGCAACGTGGCATTCGTGGCGGACCGAAATTCGGAGCGAGTGACGCTCGGACTGGGTTCGGTTGGTCCGACAATTCTGAACGCTCCAGATGCATCGAAGTGGATCGAGACGCGGATTGACTGGCAGGACTGGACATGTTTGGCCTCACCAGATGAGATTCTCACGGAGTTTCGGCCGCTGGTGAGCAGTGCGGCACGACCCATTGATGACCACCGATCCACTGCGCACTATCGAGCTCACGCAGTTGGTGTTCTAGCGAGCCGGCTCCTGAGCCGAGCTTTTCAACCTGAGGTTCGGGAGCGGCTCCATGGCTGAGAATTCCACGGGTGGTGAGAACCTCTCATATCGCTTGACCGTCAACGGCGGTGATCGTGAGGTTCGGGATGCTTGGATTGGCGAGTCGTTACTGACGGTGCTTCGGGATCGTCTGGGTTGTGTTGCGGCAAAGGGTGCATGCGAACAGGGCGAGTGTGGTTCATGCTCGGTGCTCGTCGACAACGAACTTGTCTGTTCCTGCCTAGTGCTCGCTGCATCGGCAGTCGGGTCACACATCACCACTGTTGAAGGGTTGTCACCTCCTGGGGAACTGACCGATGTTCAACAGGCCTTCGTTGAGGCCGGTGCGGTTCAATGTGGGTTCTGCACTCCTGGGTTGATCTCCGCAGTTCACAACCTTCTCGATCGACAGTCCGAGCCAACTGAGTTGGAGATCAAAGAGGCACTCTCAGGCAACATCTGCCGCTGCACCGGCTATGGCCGGATTGTCGAGGCCGTGAATCTTGCTGCATCCAGGCGAACCGGGAAC
>DORQ01000277.1:11638-14704 GCA_003514205.1 Acidimicrobiaceae bacterium | reverse complement strand
CCGAATACCACCGACAGCTCAGCGCCACTCAGCTCGGCCACCGCCGCTGGGAGTTCCGCGGCGACGCGGGCTGCCACAGCGACCAGGTCGACGGTGAGGTGGGGGCGAGCAGTATGGCCGCCGGGGCCGTGGAGGGTCACTTCCACCATGTCGGCGGCCCCAGTGAGTGCGCCCGAGCGGATGCCGACGGTGCCGACATCGAGCTTTGGGTCGCAATGCAGGCCGAAGATGGCATCCACGCCGTCCAAACACCGATCATCAATGACGGTCAATGCTCCGCCGGGCACTGTCTCCTCAGCGGGTTCAAAGATCAATCGCACGCGGCCCGGCCCACCCCATTGTGCGAATGCCAGCCCAGCGCCGAGCACGATCGAGGTGTGCATGTCATGACCACAACCATGGGCGACTCCGGGAATCTTCGACCGGTAGTGCACCTCCTTGGTGTCCTCCATCGCGAGACCATCGATGTCGCCTCTGAGGGCAACGCATCGATCGCCCTCGCCGATATCGCACCAGAGACCAGTTCCGCTTGACAACACCTGTGGCGAAAGCCCGGCCGCCTCCAAACGTTCCACGATGAACTCCGTGGTCGCAGTCTCCTGCCCACTGAGCTCGGGGTGGGCGTGTAGGTGGCGTCGAAATGCCAGAAGCTCTGACCGATGCTCGGTGAGGAACGCCGTCACAAATGGTTCGGACTGGTGATGGTGGGCGGTGTTGTCTGCGAGCGTCATCGGAGGGGAGCACCTTGCGCGAATTCTGCAATCAGGAGGTCGACAACATCGGAGTGGGACCCACCGCCTGCTAGTACGGATCGCTGCCGCTGGTAGCTCGGGCCGAGCTGAACCATGTCGAGCACCTGTTCCAACTCTGAGAGGCAACCGAGGCGTTCTGCTGTGGGTCGAAGCTCGTCAACGAGGGAGGTAACGAGGTCTGCAACCGGGACTCTGGTTCCGTCGTCATCGACGATGAGCGAGGTATCGATTCCGTGGCGCGCTGCAAGCCACTTGTTCTCTCTCAGCACCCACTCGCGTGGCTGTGGGGTGGCTTCGCCGCGGTCGATTCGGGCCGTCAGGTCGGTCACCAGACACTGAGCCAACGCGCCAAGTGCGGTCACCTCGGTGAGATTGGTCATGCCGTCGCACATGCGCAGCTCAACAGTCCCAAAGTTCGGATGCGGCCGGACGTCCCACCAGACCTCGCGGATCGTGGCGATCACCTTCGCTTGGAGCAGGGTTGTCATGAACTGCTCAAAGTCGGACCAGTCCTTCAGCTGCGGTGGGAGACCGGCGGTTGGAAGTCCTTCGAAGATCTTGGTTCGGGCGGAGGCCATGTTGGTGTCACGGCCGTTCCAATAGGGGCTCGATCCAGACAAAGCGACGAAAAGCGGGAGATGGTACGCCAAGGGTTGTAACAGCGAGATGGCGTGCTCGGCGCTTGGAACACCCACGTGATAGTGGATTCCGCAAATTGCCATTCTTCGTGCAGGCCAGCCGATCACCTCGATCAGCTGGCGGTACCGATCGTCGGGTGAGACCTCGAGATCTTGCCAATGGGTGAACGGATGGGTGCCAGAACAGATGAGTGCGAGTTCTCGGTCCGCTGCTGCAGATGCGACTGTGTCAATTGAGGCCTGCAAGTCGCGTCGGGCCTCGGCTGGGGTGTCGCAAATCCCAGTGATCACTTCCACAGTGCATTGCAGTAACTCGTGTTTGATCTTTGGGTGCTCCCCACCCGGAAACCCTCGACCCAACGCGGCAATGAGCTCGTGCGAGGCGTTGCGCAGCGCTCTCGTTGACGGGTCGACGAGATTGAGTTCGACCTCAATACCCAACGTCTGGGCGGGCGATGCGTTGAACGGTATCTCCACACCGCAGACTCTATTGCGGGCGTGGCTACTCGAACACTCTGCCGAGAAACTCCTGTAAGGATTCCTCGTCGACCTCGATATGCAATCTGCCGTCGGGGTGGGTGATTTCGAGCGTCGGGCAGAACATCTCCGTGTCGTTCAGGAAAAAGTGCGGAGAGCCAATCACGCCGCGCCGCTGCCCCTCAGCCCAATCCAATTCGACGCTCCCCATGTCCGCCGAGGTTGGTGTACCAACGCCGAGCGAGTCGCCGATCTCCTTCAAGATCAGAGGATCAGAGATGTCTTGACCGTGTTCGAACAGAGCGTCGCGAAGCCGAAGGCTCATCTGTTCGCCCGATTCGGCATCGATCCGATACGCCGCCGCGACCAGTCCCAATGCGGCTCGGCTGCTCGCCGGCCAGGAATCAGGATTGATATTGCTGAAGAGCCCGGGAGCGACTTGCTCGCGAAGCGCAGCGGCCTTCTCGACGATCGCTGAAGCCTCGAACGGTTGCCCATTGACGAGTTCAAGTGGCCATGCTCGAACCTTGAGTCGAGGCGTATGCCGGCCTCTGTTTGTTCGTTCCTGAATGATGCGGCGAAGCCCCACATGAGTGAACGGGCAGGTGATGTCGGCGAAGACTTCAATGTCATCCATGATCAGGATGGTAGGGAGTTCAATGGGTGCGAAGCGAGACGGCCGAATCAATGCATGAGCGATTGGGCAGGGAGGGTCGAAGTTCCCTATCGGAGCGCGCGCTAGTCGGCGAGACTGTAGGGGTGGAGCAGAGTCAGGACTCACGTATCGTCGAAACCCATCTGTCTCGGCTCATCTTTATTGACGACTCGGTGTACAAGGTGAAACGGGCCGTCAAGACTGGGTTCATCGACTTAACGGAGCGAGTTCAACGCGAGCAGGTGTGCCATCGCGAGGTTGAGCTCAATGCTCGGTTTGCGCCAGATGTGTACCTCGGCGTGGTTGATCTCATGCAGGACGGAAAACCGATCGACCATATGGTGGTGATGAAGCGACTCCCCGAGCAGCGCAGACTCAGCGCCTTGTTGGACACACCTGACGTCGCCGAAGAACTGCGAGGAATCGCGAAGCTCATTGCGGCCGTGCACAGCACAGCGGAACGATCCGAATCGATCAACACGATCGCAGGCTACGAAGGGGTTCGCCGATTGTGGGAGGAGGGGCTTGAACAGATCGCCTCCTA
>DORQ01000277.1:9607-11440 GCA_003514205.1 Acidimicrobiaceae bacterium | reverse complement strand
GAGTACCTCAACGGACGGAAGGCCCTCTTTGATGAGCGAATCTCCAATGGTCGAGCCTGTGACGGCCACGGAGATATCCAGGCTGAGGACATCTTCTGCCTCGATGACGGACCACGATTGCTCGATTGCCTTGAATTCAGCGACACCTTCCGATTCGGTGATGTGCTGAACGATGTTGCGTTCCTCGCAATGGACCTTGAACGCCTTGGACACCGAGACCTCGCGGAACTCTTCCTCGGCTTCTATCGGGAGTTCGCCGGGGAGTCCTGGCATCGATCACTTGAGCATCACTATGTTGCGTATCGAGCCCATGTCCGCGCCAAGGTCGCCTGCATTCGCCATGACCAAGGAGATCCCCAGGCCGCGGAGCTGGCTCGGAGGCTGAACTTCATTGCCCTCGAGCATTTGGAGGCCGGCAGAGTCCGGTGCGTCCTGGTGGGTGGAACTCCAGGAACAGGAAAGACCAGTGTGTCCCGCGAGCTGGCTCAGCGCCTAGGTGCAGTGGTGATTTCCTCAGATACCCTGCGCGACGAACTCCAGCCAGAACGAACTCAGGGGGCAAATGACGAGATCGGAGCCGGAAGGTACGAACCAAGTTTCATCGAAGCGGTGTATGACGAGATGCTTCATCAAGCCGAGCTCCTTGTCTCCCGAGGTGAATCAGTGGTGCTGGATGCCTCCTGGCTTGACCCGACCCGTCGCGCACGAGCGCTGGAACTTGGGGCGCGGACCTCGACTCCGGTCTACGAGCTGAGGTGTACTTGTCCGGAGGCCATGGCAACCGAGCGGATTATTCGCAGAAACGCGGCCGGTTCCGATGCTTCTGAGGCCACCCCAGCGATCGAGCAAGCACTGCGGGCTGGGGCTGCCCCGTGGCTCTCTGCCTTCAATCTCGATACAGCGGCACCCCTTGGTGAAGTCGTGAGCGTGGCCGAGAAATTCTTGGCAGGCGACTGATCGATCTGAGTACAACAAGGAGACAATGCGAATGACCCATTCAACGACCCTGAAGGTGACCTGCCTCGTAGCGCTTCTGATCACTAGCGGATGTGGGGACTCTCGCAACGCGAGGTCTACATCAGAGAGCACGCGAGTCACGGCGGGGAGCGATGGCGCGGGGAGTTCGTCGACGTCTGGGGCCGACACAACCACGAGCTCTCCCTCGACCAGCGCACCACCTGTAGTTGGTGGAAACATCTCGATCTGGCCTCCGACCGGATCTGCGCTTGCCTATCCCGACCCCGTCGAAGTCGCCCGAGCGTTTGCCATTGAGTATGTGGGGTTCGTGGATCCCGTGATTGGCATGTTTCAACAGGGCGATAGTCGCTCAGGCGAGGTCGAAGTGAGGCCAACGGAATCTGGGCCTGCCACAACCGTGCTGGTCCGCCAGGTGGGACCAGGCGATAACTGGTCGGTGATTGGCTGCGCCACCGCCAGCATCTCCCTCAGCGATCCAACCACCATGTCAACAGTCGAGTCGCCGGTTTCGCTGAGCGGAACAAGCACCGCCTTCGAGGGCACGGTGCAGGTGCTCATGCGGGACTCTTCTGGAGCAGGCGCACTTGGGGAAGGCTATGTGACGGGTGGTTCGATGGGGGAGATGGGGCCCTTCCAATCGCAACTGGAGTTCTCTGCTCCCACTACCGACAGCGGGTCGCTCATGTTGTATACCCAGTCGATGGAGAACGGGGCAGTCTGGGAGGCTTCGGTGATAGGAATTCGGTTCCCCTAGCATTGCCGAGTAAGCGCCGAGGGTGAACCCCGTCGACGTGTTCAGCGTTGATCTGCTGGGGTGACATCTGTTGATCCGACACCTCGCGGCAGTGAGTTGCT
>DORQ01000277.1:8351-9382 GCA_003514205.1 Acidimicrobiaceae bacterium | reverse complement strand
TTCTTGGCGGGGGTCTTCTTGCCGGCGATCTGATCCACGGCCTTTTCTACCTGCTTGATGATGTTTCGAACATCCTTCTCGAGGTTCTCAAGGAGCTTCTTTGCCGCCTTGAGTTCTTTGTGCATTGCCTCTGAGACAGCTTTCTCGATATCGCGCGCTGCTCCAGGCAACGAAGCCGAGTTTGCGGGGACCGTCTTCGCTGGGGCTTTCTTGACGGGGGCCTTCTTTGCGGCACTTGATCGTGGGGTGGCAGTTGCCATGATGTCTCCTTGTTGTGCAGTTGCTGAGATGCTGGGTCCGGTGTGTAGGCGCATACACTTCGCGTAGACACCATGCCCGACTGCAGTTCACCACCATTAGAGCAGCGAATGCCACAACGTTGAAGGGGCCAAGGTCACTTCTTTCGCCAGTTGAGTTGGGACCTTTGCCACTGTCGGAGTGTCATCGTGTGCACTGGAATGGAGGCGACGATCGAGGCGGTACCTAGACTCATGTCTTCTCAACACAAAGCGCGCCACGGAATTCAGGTTTTCCAATCGGTCGGAGTTGCCCAATGACCTCCGTGACTCGATGAACCTCGTGGCTGAACAATCGTCGAGTTCGGCACAGGTGCCTGATGGTCTCAGCACGGCTGAGGCCGTGGAACTTCTTCGGCAGAATGGCGAGAATAGGCTCCCTCCGCCAGTTCGGGTCCCGGCTTGGCGCCGGCTTCTTTCAGAGATGGTCCATTTTTTCGCCTTGATGCTCTGGGTGGCAGGAGGACTGGCGTTCGTTGCGGGAATGCCCCAGCTTGGCGTGGCGATCTTTATCGTCGTTCTCGTAAACGGCTTGTTCGCATTTGCCCAAGCTCAGCGTGCAGAACACGCTGCGGAGCAACTTCGCGAGTTGCTTCCCATTGGAGTTCTTGTTCGACGAGATGGCCACAAGCAGACGATCGATGCCACCCAACTCGTGCTCGGCGACCTCGTGATTCTTGCGGCCGGAGATCGCGTCGCAGCCGATCTCTCAGTGCTCGAGGCGAACGGGCTTTC
>DORQ01000277.1:0-8117 GCA_003514205.1 Acidimicrobiaceae bacterium | reverse complement strand
GTCACCGCGACGGGAAGTTCCACAAAACTGGCAGGGCTGTCGGTGCTGACCTCCACAGTGCAGCGTCCAAAGAGCCCGCTGGCGCAGGAGCTGGATCGGATCGTCCGAGTCATGGCGCTGGTGACCATTGCTGTCGGAGTCGCATTCTTCCTCGTCAGCTTGATGGTTGGGATTCCTGCCACCGACGGGTTCCTCTTTGCGGTGGGTGTCACCGTCGCGTTGGTTCCCGAAGGTCTACTTCCAACAGTCACCTTGTCCCTTGCCATGGGAGCCCAACGGATGGCCCGGAAGCAAGCCCTGGTCCGTCATTTGGAGGCCGTCGAGACACTCGGCTCAACCACGTTTATCTGCACTGACAAGACCGGCACGCTGACTCGAAATGAGATGTCGGTGGTTGAGGCGTGGACGCCCTCGGGGTCGATTGCGCTCGAAGGTGTTGGCTACTCGCCGAGTGGTAGGAGTGTCGGTTCCGCTGAGGCCAAGGCGGCAGCGTTCACCATGGCGCAGTTCGCGAGGGCATGCTCTACGGGTCGTGCGATAGAGGCAGATGGGGTCTGGTCGGCGGCGGGCGATCCAATGGAGGCCGCGATTGACGCCTTCTACCACCGCTGCCGAATCGGGGGTGCAGATGACCCAGAGGTGCGCGACCGCTATCCGTTCGATTCAATCCGTCGACGTGAGTCGGTGGAATTCAATGGCTGGCTGGTGACGAAGGGTGCACCAGAGTCAGTGCTCCCGCTGTGCCCTGACTCCGCCGATGCCTTCAACATCACTGAAGCTATGGCCGCCCGGGGATTACGGGTCTTGGCCGTCGGTCGCCGACCCATTGACGAGGTCTCGGCTACTGCGACGGCGCTTGAAGCTGAAGACAACCTCGAACTCGTTGGCCTCATTGCGCTTCATGATCCGCCGCGAGCCGAGGTCGCCGATGCATTGGCGCAATGTCGCTCAGCGGGGATACGGGTCGCCATGCTTACCGGTGACCACCCAGCTACTGCTCGTGCAATCGCTGAGCGAGTCGGTTTGCTCGGACCGGAGGGTCTAGTAATTCTTGGTTCGGAACTCCCTGAGGACGAGGTCGAGCTCGGCACAATGCTTGACCACGATGGGGTCGTGCTCAGCAGGGTCAATCCAGAGGACAAGATGCGTATTGCGCGGGCGTTGCAACGTCGTGGTCATGTAGTTGCTATGACCGGAGACGGAGTCAATGACGGCCCCGCACTTCGAGAGGCTGACATTGGTATTGCAATGGGTCGGTCAGGTACCGATGTTGCTCGGGAGGCGGCCGATCTCGTACTGCTCGATGACAACTTCGCAACGATCATTGCTGCAGTCGAACAAGGCCGAGCAACCTTCACGAATATCCGAAGATTCCTCACGTACCACCTCACCGATAACGTTGCTGAGCTCACCCCGTTTCTGATTTGGGCGCTGTCTGGTGGCAAGTTCCCGTTGGCCATCGGGGTATTGCAGGTTCTGTGTCTCGATATCGCCACTGACCTCCTGCCGGCTCTTGCTCTTGGTGCTGAGCCCGCGACCGATGGTGTCCTCGAGCGGCCACTCACAGGACGTCACATGATCGATGGTTCGCTGGTGCGCAGGGTGTTTGGAGTGCTTGGTCCAGTCGAGGCATTGATGGAAATGAGTGCATTTCTCGTCGGTCTTTGGGTGGCTGGGTGGCGGCCGGGCGAAGCGTTTCCTTCGGGTCACGCGCTGATGGCCGCCTCGGGTGCAGCATTTGCGGCAGTGGTACTAGGACAAGCAGCGAACGCGCTCGCCTGCCGGAGTGCAACGCACCCACCATGGCAACTCAGCTGGCGATCCAACCCGCTGCTGATTGGGGCAATCGCTGTTCAGATACTTCTCTTGGTTGGTCTGTTGTGGATCGGGCCAGTGGCGCGCCTGCTTGGCCATGCGCCACCGCCACTGTCCGCTTTAGCTTTGGCGATGGCCACGATGCCAGCGCTGCTCCTCGTTGATGCGCTCCACAAGCGGATTCGGGCGAGCCGCAGACGGTGACCTTGGCGATCGCTGCTGAGTCGATCCCGCACTGTCGGCTGAGATCACAGGATGCTGAACACTCCGAGCGCCACCACCGACACGGCAATGAGCAAGATGGTCACGCCGTAGACAACCATTGCCGGCTTCGTCGCCCGGTGATCGCCCATCAGCACTTCATCGCTGGCGATGCCCGCCATCATTGCAAGGAGCGGAAGGAGCAGGATCGCGTTGAGGACTTGGGTGAGCACCAGGATCGCAACCAAGGGCAACCCGGGGAGGAGTACGAATCCTGCTGCGAGCACGATCACTGCGCTGAAGGTTCCGTAGAACAGTGGAGCTTCGCTGCGTGAATCATTCACTCCTGCTGGCCTGCCGACAACCTCGCTCACCGAGTATGCGGTGGAGAGCGGCAGGATCGAGGCGGCGAGGAGCGCTGAGCCAATGAGTCCAACAGCGAAGAGGTCTGATGCAAGTGAGCCCGCGAGTGGTCGCAGAGCCGCAGCGGCGTCAGCAGCGTCGTTGATACTCAAACCAGAGGCGTGCAGCGTTGCGGCACAGGCGACTACCACGAAGAAGCCGATGAGCGCGGTCAGAGCGGAACCCGTCACGACGTCGTAGCGGGAGTACCGAAGGTCTGAGATCGTGAGGCGTTTATCGACTGCGTACGACTGGACAAAGCTCAGCCCCCACGGCGCCAATGTCGTTCCCAATGTGGCCGTTGCGAGAACTATGGCGTCGCGAGTGAGGGGCATGGTTGGCAGGACAACGCCCCGTGCGGCCGCACCCCAGTCGGGGTGAGCCAATACTCCCGCAATGATGTAGGAGACAAAGACGACGCTAAGTGCCAGCAGCACATGTTGTACCCGTCGGAAGCTTCCCTTGATCACGAGCGCCGATACGGCGGCGGCGGCAAGGGGCACACTGACGTATCTCGATACTCCGAGGAGTTCGAAACCCGCCGCGATTCCAGCAAACTCTGCGCAGGTGGTGCCAAGGTTGGCCACAAAGAGGGCGGAAATGCCGACTGCAGCGAACCGAACTCCGAAGCGTTGTCGGATGAGGCCCGCGAGGCCTTGGCCAGTGACGACACCCATCCGGAGCCCGAGATCGTGGAAGATGATGAGCGCGACGGTGGAGATCAGCAGTACCCAGAGCATCTGGTAGCCGAACTTTGCTCCGAGCACTGAGTAGGTCGTGATTCCGGCAGGGTCGTCGTCGGAGAGCCCGGCAAGGAGTCCTGGGCCGATGATTGCGAGGATCACCATGACTCGCGCACGGCGAGGGGAATTCGAAGTTATTGATCTGGTCATGGGTGTCGCGCTGAGGCCCTGGCGCGCCGTCCACCGAGCGAATGCCGATCGACGAGGTCTTTGAACTTTCGACGCCCAGGGCGCTGTTCTGCAACGAGCTCCTCAAGAACGTCGTCGATGTTGATGCCCCCGATGCAGCGGCCAGTCTCATCGACCACCACGGCAGCGAAGATGTCATGGGTCGCAAAGAGTGAGATCACATCCTCGACAGCGGTGTCTGCGCGCACAATCTCATACGGGCTGAGCAGCGGATCCTCGCTCTGAGCGACCAGCGCGGTGAGACTGAGAAAGCCGACAGGTGTGCGGTCGTCGCTCACTCGAACGACCCCTCCAAAGCGGTGAAGTTTCGTGGGGTCCATTCGGAGACGCTCGCAGATGTCGGCAAGAGGCTCCTCTGCGTTGGCAACCGCAATCTCAATCGTCATCAGCCCACCCGCACTGGTTGGAGGGTGAGCGAGCAAGGCTCGCAATTCACGAGCGCGGTCGGTGGCCAGGTTTGCCAGGAGCGCTTCGATGTGACCTGAGTGTTGGCGACGCAAGGTTGCCACAGCGTCGTCGCTGTGCATCTCGGAAATAATCTCCGAAGCAAGATGATGCGGAAGGTCGTGTACCAAACCGGCGTTGAGGTCTGGATGAGAAACCGCCAATACCTCAGCGGCTTGGTGGGCCCCAAGTGCGGCGAGCAGCTGAGTTCCCCGGCCGGGCGATATCTGCGCCACCATCTTCGCTAGTTCCGCAGCGCTGAGTGATCGGTAGCGATCGGAGTTGGTCGCGAGCTGAGCGGTCAGCCCTCTGCCTGAGACGAGGTGAAGGTCGTGCCAGTCGATCGAGGTTGTCTCAAGTCGCTCGCCCAGCCAAGCCAATCCAAGGCGCCGTGCCACTGGACCTGCACCGAACTCAATTGCAATGACTTGGAGGTCCTCGCCGACTCGGACAAGAGCAATCTCGCCCACTCGAACGATGTGGCCGCCCTCAGGATTGATGATTTGTGTGTCTAACACGTCACGGTTGAGCCACAGAAAGTTGTCGGCTGGATCAAGCACCCGCGTGCCTTTCTCAACCTCGACGAACCTCGCTTCTGGCCGGCACTGCACAGATGTTGACTCGAAGGATGCAATGTCAGTCCAGTCGATCCATGTTGCGACAGTATGGCGTCCCTGAATGCTGCGATTGCCAACGCCGACTCGGAGTATGCGAGCACTTGGGTCTGACATATCAACGAGCAGTTCGACCACGCGCCCGCGTTTGTGGCCTGCTGCATCAAGGACCTTTTGTCCCAGGTGTTCGGTCAGCGCCAACATGGCGAGGAGTGTGGAGTGTGCATTGTGGTCTCGTAACGAGAATGGGTCATACCCTGGCGCTAGGCCAGGGCTTTGGATTGCTCAACTAGATCGTCCCTGTTGCGAGAAGGACGGCCGTCACTGCGGCCGCGGCAATCCTGTATCCGCCGAAGATGGTCAGCGGATGCTTCTCCAGATACGTGATCATCCACTTCACCGAAACGAATGCAGAGACTCCGGCCGCCAGAATGCCGATCACCGGGTTCATCAGCCCGAACGTGTCGAGCAGGGTGCTGCCATTCTTCAAGAGCTCGTACCCCGTGGCGGCCGACAAGGTGAGGAATCCAAGCAGAAAGGAGAACTCGACAGCAACGCGAAGCGAACACCCGAGGAGCACGGCAGCAAGAATGGTGACCAGCGACCGGCTGGTTCCAGGCCACAAAGCGAGCACTTGGGCGCAGCCAATTCCGAGCGCCACCTTGGGTGGGATGGTGCCAACAGATTCGAAACGCGCGATGAAACGGTGGTTGTTGGCGACAAAAGCGAAAATCGCGAGGGCCCCGACTACCCAAGCACCCACGACGGGCCAGGGAGCGAGGAGGCGTTCTTTGATTGGATCTTGGAACAACAAGGCGATCAGGACAGCGGGTATGAACGCGAGGAGGAGCGACAAGATCAGTGAGCGTCCCTGTTCATCCTTGGAGGTGATGCCCTTGAACATGAGGAGGAAGCGGTCTCGAAAGATGCCGAGCACTGCAAGTATTGCCCCGATCTGGATCACCACGGTGTAGGTGTCGGCGGCGTCCTTATCGGCCGCCGTCTCGCCGATCCCGAGGATCTTTTCGGTGATGAGCAGGTGCCCTGTTGAGCTAATCGGCAAGTATTCAGTGACGCCCTCGACCACGCCCAAGACGATTGCTTTCGGGGTGGTCAATGTTGCGCCCTCTGACGCGGGTGGGACGCTGATCTGGGTGAACGCGGTCACGAGTAGAACTGCTGCCGGAATCAAGAGAGCAGCAAGTCGAGCACGCTGGCGGCGTGGCCGCTGACGGTGCGAATCGCTTTGTGGTGAAGGCATTGGCGTAACTCTAGGCGGTTCGGTGGGTTGGCCCCAGTGCTCCCGTGACGCTAGCTGCGCGGGGTCGAGAATCTCTCACGCGCCACGTCGAGGACAGAAGAGGTGCCCAGAATATCCACACCAGATGTGTGTTCCGTCGGAGCGTTCGTCGAGGACTGCGTTGCTGCCGTTGTCTACCGCTGACGCGACCACGTAGTGGCCGAGATCGCCATCGGGTTGTAGCCACATTGGCCCATCGGCTCCGTCGTACCCGTCGACTCGGAGCCGGCCCCCGGCCTCATGGTTGACCCGAACTCGGGTGGTCAGATCCAGCAGCCGTCCAACTGTGCCGGGCGGCGATGCGTCGAGCACCTGATAGTTGCCTGTGGATCTACGTCCCAGGGATTCCCATTCGGCTCGGCTGGTTCCCTGTGTGATCACTGGGGAGCCGGGCTCTCGTTCGGGTGGTAGAGCGAGTGCGTACTCCAGAGCGATGTCAGCGATCTCGTGGGGCACCCCAAGCGCGAAGCCGTTGGTTAACACGACGACTCCCACGCCATCTGCGGGAGAGATCTTGAGTTGCGTTGCCACACCTGGCATGTTGCCGTCGTGTCCAACAGTTTTCCGGTCCCGCCAGCGCCGCAGTTTGAAGCCGAGTCCAAACCCTTGCTGAAGTTCTGGATGGTTCACTGCTTGCACAGTGAGAGCGTTCTCAAGCGTCCGAGCGCTGAGCAGTCTGGTAGTGCCGAGAACACCATTGTTGAGGATCATCCGCCCGAACCTTGCGAGGTCAGTTGCACTGGTTGTGAGCCCGCCCATGGCAGTGCCGACCAACTGCAAGTGATGCGCCGGCTTGGAACTGACCTGGGGTGGCAGTATCGATCCGTAGGGTGTCGCAATCCCAGGGCCAGAACGGTTTGTTGTGAAGGCCGAATTTGTCATGCCCAATGGGCCGAGCACATGTTCGCGGACAGCGAGTTCGAAGGGTCGGCCAGCAACGCGTCCAGCGATGAATCCGAGCAGGTTGAAGGCGGGGTTTGAGTACACGACTCGTGATCCCGGAGGGTGTGTGACCTGAAGCCCAGCAATGGCGTCTTCCAGCGTTCTCACTCGGCCCTGGTTGGCAAGAAACGAGAGTGCAGGATTGCCCACGTTGGCTCCTCGAACCCCTGCGGGGAGGCCTGAGGAATGGGAGAGCAGCTGGCGGATCTCTATCGGCGCTGCGACTCCAGTGCGGTCGAGGATCCGTTGTTCGGGCGGAAGGTACTCGTTCACTGGCGTATCGAGATCGAGAAGTCCGAGCTCAGCCAACCTCAAGACAAGCGAGGAAGTCAGGAGTTTCGAGATCGACGCCGCCCGGAACACGGTGGCTTCAGCGACCCGTTCGCCACGCGCAAGGTCGGAGAAGCCCACCCCACCGGAGAAGAGAATCCCATCAGCGTCGAATGCGGCCAGGGCTAGGCCATGGATCTGACGCCCACGAAGGCGGGCGTTGATGGCCGATTCAACGAGATCGGGGAGCGATTCCACTCTTGCACCTTAGAGTCGTATTCAGGAACCGGTACCGATTTGTGTCTGCACTGAAACTCAGCGCAGCTCCTTCAACCGCAGGGAGACGAGCCTTCGAAGTAGGCCTTTGGGGATCGGCGTTTTCGGTTGGAAGATGAGCCGGCCCTTCGAGACCTCGAACTTGGCCACGTGTTCGCCGGCAGACTCGAGTACCGATCCGCTCATCGGGTAATAGCTCAAGTGATGTGTCGCAGCACCGAACCCGGCGACACCTTTGCCGTTGAGCGAGAATGCTGGAACTCCGTAGCGGATACCCTCCTCTGCCTCGGGCAAGATCTCGCGGAGTTGTTCGCGGAGGCGCTGTAGCGCCAAGCGCTGAGGTTCAGGCAACGCCGATAGGTAGTCGTCGATCGGGGAGCCGCCCTGTTTGAGGTTCCCAGGAGCCTGTTCGGAAAAGCTCAACCCGGCGCTGCCTAGCGATGCTCGCAGGATCGAGAGCGCTTTTGGCCCCATTCCGTGGAGATCAGCCAGTTGTGCTTCAGTCCATTCAGCGCATTCCTGAGCGCTGGTGATCCCAGCGTTGGCGAGCGCTCGGGTTGCTGGCGCACCGATCTTCGGTGGGAAGTCTTCGTTCATCACTGGCACTCCTGCAGCGGGTAGTCCTTGCATCCATCTCGTTGGGCGGATTCTTGCAGAGTTCTCACACAACCTTGGGCTTTCGTTCACATGACAGGCGCAGTCTGACTACGGGTTCGTGCAATGGCTGCGTCGAACCCGATGTCCAGAAGAGGAGCACAGAATGAATTCCGAGAACGACCAGAATGGCAACCAGGTACACGACTCGACGGGGGAACAGTCAAACGAGCTCGGCGGCGAGATGACCAACCCCGCGGTCAGCCCGATAGTCAGCCCGACAGTCAGCCCGATAGTCGACCCGATAGTCGACCCGGCAGTCGACCC
>DORQ01000334.1:9742-9947 GCA_003514205.1 Acidimicrobiaceae bacterium | reverse complement strand
GGCCGCTGCCATGGCTGCCGAACCGGCACCGGCCGACGTTCCACCAAGTGTGAGTGCTCTCACAAGCGCTGGCGTGGCGGCGCTGTCGTCAACCGGGCTCGAGGTCTCCTACGGTCAGCTCAAAGTGCTGTTTGGGGTGGACATCTCAGTCGAGCGGGGTGAGATGCTTGCCCTGCTGGGCACCAACGGCGCCGGTAAGTCGACC
>DORQ01000334.1:9368-9601 GCA_003514205.1 Acidimicrobiaceae bacterium | reverse complement strand
ACCAACGGCGCCGGTAAGTCGACCTGGCTGAAAGCTGTCATGGGCCTCGCCCCGAGCAAGGGGGCCATCGTTGTCGATGGAGTGAATCGAACTGGCACCTCCACTGAGGCACTGGTTGCCAACGGGGTTGCGCTCATGGTTGGCGGGAAGTCGACGTTCTCCATGATGACCGTGGCGGATCATTTACGGCTCGCTGGGTGGACTCGCCGCAAGGACTCCGATGCAGACTTCGC
>DORQ01000334.1:8875-9048 GCA_003514205.1 Acidimicrobiaceae bacterium | reverse complement strand
CGGGTACTCGAGAACCTGAACTCAGCGGGCGTCACGATCGTGATCGTTGAGCAGTCGGTGAACCTGGCAATGACGCTGGCGAAGCGGGCAGTGTTCATGGAGAAGGGCCAAGTCCGCTATGTCGGGCCAACGGCGGAACTGCTTCATCGACCAGAAATTCTGCGATCGATCTT
>DORQ01000334.1:4101-8654 GCA_003514205.1 Acidimicrobiaceae bacterium | reverse complement strand
GAAGTGCAACTGAGTTGCGTGGGAATCAACAAACACTTCGGCGGGGTAGTTGCGGTCAACAACGTGTCATTGTCAGTCCGAGCCGGCGAGATCGTTGGACTCATCGGTCAGAACGGTGCGGGCAAGTCCACCCTGCTTGACTGCCTGAGTGGGTTCCACTCCATCGAGGATGGCTGCGTTGTGGTTCGTGGCACCGACGTGGCCGTGTGGGCGCCGTTTGAACGCGCCCGTGCCGGAGTGGGTCGAAGCTTTCAGGAGGCACGGCTGTTCCCCTCCCTCACGGTGAATGAGACGCTGGCCGTCGCACGAGAGCGGCATGTGCAGAATCGGTCAATGGTGGCCGACGCGCTTCGTCAGCCACGCTCATGGCAATCGGAGCAGAACACTCAAGAGTCGGTAGATCGCCTCATCGGCGAGTTGGGCTTGGCTCCCTATCGGCACTCAAGAATTGCCACGTTGTCGACAGGCACTCGCAGAATTGTTGAGCTCGCCTGCTTGCTGGCGGCCGAACCGCAGGTGCTCTTGTTGGACGAGCCCTCGGCAGGCGTTGCGCAGCGCGAAACTGAGGCGCTCGGTGATCTGCTTCGAACAGTTCGAGACAAAACTGGCGCAGCTGTAGTGATCGTTGAGCATGACATGGCGCTGTTGCGGTCCCTCTGCGATCGTCTCGTGGCGATGGACCTCGGAGCGGTCATTGCGGAGGGCACGCCAGAGGACGTGCTGGCCAACCCAGCCGTTATCGAGTCCTACCTCGGCAACAACTCCGCTGCGATTGAGCGATCAGGACCCGGTTCACCGACGGGAAGTGCATCAGTTCCTACCGCTGTGGGGTAGCGGTTTGCAGCAAGCTAGCTCCCTGGCTGGCTGGCCCAGGTGCCCGCCATTGAGGAAAACTCGGTGCTTGCCCCGATCTGTTCGAAGTATCCGAGCTCAAGGGCATCTAGGAGATCTGCGCCAGGTCCACCAGGTTCAGTTGGCGCGCCGTGGTCTCCGGCAAGTGCTCCTGTGTCGCTCGCATCCCGTGGTGCATCCAGACTCATTGCTGACGATGACTGGCTCGAGGATGCAGACCGGTCTGGCTGCATTCCTGGGGACGGTGCCTGAGGGATGCCAGCACAGATCGGTGTGACGGCTCTGAGGGGAAGATCATTGAGGTCGAACAGCACCGGATCGGGGTTGGTCGCGCCGAGAGAGTTTCCAATATTGTTCGCGTTTCGATCACGAGGACTGAGCGACCATGAAGCGTCTCCTCCAGATCCCTCCGGCGGAGCTCCGAGGAATCGCCATTCTAAGAATCGAAGGATGGAGGTGTGATCGTAGGTTCGATGATCCACATATCCCGGCTTTGAATAGGGCGAGGCGAGCACCGTTGGAACTCGGAATCCGGCCTGGCCGAAATTCTGTTGGTCATCCCGTGACCCAAGGAGATCGGGCAACACTGGGGGAGCCACATGGTCGAAGAATCCACCCCACTCGTCGTAGGTGAGGATAAAGAGCCCGTTCGCCCAGTGCGGTGATTCTGTGAATGCCCGGAAGACATCTCGGAGGTAGCGCTGCCCGGCAGCAGGATCTGAGAGTGGATGATCATCGGCTTGCCACCACGGTAGATATGGAGGATCAAGGAACGTGACGGCGGGTAGGGTGCCAGCCGAGCAATCCTCGAAGTAGCGATCGATCGGGGCGAACATCGGAATCATTCGCTCACCCCAAAATGCCAGCGAGGGTAGATCGGGCGAGTAGGAGCGAACTGAAACCTGAGCGGCCCTCAGGCGGTCCCAAATGGTGTCCCACTGGTGACCCAACTCCAGAATCGGCAAGTAGTTGTTCTTGTAGCCACCGGATTGGGCCGAATGGAGGTAGCGCCTATTGGGCTGTGTTGGGCCGAGGACACTGGCGTGATAGTGATCAAAGGTCGTAAATCTTCGCGCCATCCGAGCGTGGAATGGAAGGTCCGCGGCCTCCATGTACCCCAGCGCAAAAAGGTCATTGCCACTTCCGGCCGCAAGGAAACCCTGATCTCTTTGGATTCTGCCGGACCCCCAACCGTGACCTGGGTCCGCAAATCCGCATCCGCGATATCCGGCGACGCTGGTGCCTCCCGTCATTGAAAAGGTGGAGTGGGTCGTTCCCAGCGGGTCGGTGTACTCCTGGTGTGGTCGGGCATCAATACTGAACGAGCCGCCGTAGTTGCGGAGCCCGCGCTCGAGATAGCCCTGGTCAGATCCGAGCCAGCCGAGATAGTGATCGAAGGAGCGATTCTCCATCATGAGAATCACAACATGGTCGATCGGCGCCTCTGAGGCTGGAAAGTTGAGTATCGAACCCTGCGGTATCCGGGTGGGGAAGTACTCGCTCCCGATTCCCCCCGTGGCTGGCACGCACCCCGCGAGTTGGGTCCCGAACGCCGTGGACAGTCCAACGGCAGAACCCGCGCGCAGGAATTCTCGTCGATTGATCACCCTTTGACCCCCAAAACAACTCTTCGCTGGACTGAAGTGTTACTGATCATTGGTCCTGCGTAAAGAGCGGTACTGCAACCGGGACACTTGTTGGAACCGAGTGAGGGAATTTTGTGGAATCGACGCGCCGACATCGTTACGAAACATTCTCGAAATAATGAGGGGTTAGATTCTTGATGTCGTCTTGTGCCCGCTTCGGGCGCGGGTGCCAATCTCGCCGGACCTCCCAGTTTTCCGGCCACAATCCGAGGAGAAAGTCATGAGTGCCAGCAATACTCGCCGTCGGGCTATCGAAGCCATCCTTGAGTACGAAGTTCCCGAGAAGGACTTCCTCTCGGAGCCCCTCGGTGACCTCTTCGGAAGGAACGTCTTCAGCCGTTCCGTCATGAAGGCCCGACTGCCAAAGACTGTCTTCAAGTCGCTGATGCAGACCATCGACGAAGGCGCTCGCCTCGACCCGACCATTGCCGATGTCGTGGCGTCCGCCATGAAGGATTGGGCAGTTGAGAATGGCGCCTCACACTATGCGCACGTCTTTTATCCGCTGACCGGGTTGACGGCTGAAAAGCATGACAGCTTCCTCGAACCCGATGGCTCCGGCGCATCATTTGCTGAGTTCGCCGGAAAGACGCTGCTGCAGGGTGAGCCTGATGCATCGAGTTTCCCCAACGGTGGCCTTCGAGGAACCTTCGAGGCTCGCGGCTACACCGGGTGGGATGTCACCAGCCCGGCCTATATCCTCGAGAACCCGAACGGAAACACTCTCTGCATTCCTACGGTATTCGTCTCGTGGACCGGGGAGGCACTCGATAAGAAGACTCCGATCCTTCGCTCCCAGCAACAACTGGACAAGCACGCGAGGCGTGTGCTGTCGATCTTCGGCCACACCGATATCGATACTGTGGTCTCCTTTGCCGGGGCCGAGCAGGAGTATTTTCTGATCGATCGAAACTTCTTCTTTGCCCGACCCGACATGATGAGCACCGGTCGCACGCTTTTTGGTGCGCCCTCTCCCAAGGGTCAGGAATTCGACGATCACTACTTCGGCGCTATTCCCGAGCGAGTGCTTGCCTACATGATCGAGGTTGATCGAGAGCTCTTCAAGCAAGGTATTCCTGCCAAGACTCGCCATAACGAGGTGGCTCCTAACCAGTTCGAGATCGCTCCGGTCTTCGAGCGAGCCAACCTGGCCCATGACCACCAGCAGCTCCTCATGGTCACCCTTCAACGTGTGGCTGCGAAGTACGGCATGGAGTGCCTCCTTCATGAGAAGCCCTTCGCTGGGGTCAACGGCTCGGGTAAGCACGTGAACTTCTCCCTCGGCAACTCCAACCAAGGCAACCTGCTGAACCCGGGACACTCTCCCCATGAGAACGCCCAGTTCCTAGTGTTCTGCGCCGCGGTCATCCGAGCCGTTCATAAGTACGGCGGAATTCTGCGCTCGGTGGTTGCTTCGTCTCGCAACGATCACCGCCTTGGAGCGAATGAAGCACCTCCTGCGATTATCTCGATCTTCCTCGGTGATCAACTGGCCGACGTGTTCGATCAGATCGTGAAGGGTGGGGCAACTAACTCTAAGGAGAAGGGCACCATCACCATTGGTGTGGATACTCTTCCCGACCTTCCTGCCGATCCAGGCGACCGAAACCGAACCAGCCCATTCGCGTTTACCGGAAACCGTTTCGAGTTCCGTGCGCCTGGATCTTCGCAGTCCATCTCCGGACCAATGGTGACGATCAATACGATGATGGCGGAGTCCCTCGACGCGATTGCGACCGAGCTTGAGGCAGCACTGGCCAAGGGTGAGGACCTGAACGCCGCGATTCAGCGTCTGCTGGCCTCGATCATGGCTGATCACGGAGCAGTGGTGTTTAACGGCGATGGCTACTCCGAGGAATGGCAGCAAGAGGCCGCTCAGCGAGGACTCCTCAACCTGCGCACCACTGTCGATGCGCTCCCTCAACTCGACACGCAGGAAGCTAAGGATCTCTTCGAGAAGTATGAGGTGCTCAGCAATCGAGAGTTGGCCAGTCGCTACGAGGTCTACCTTGAGCAGTACATGCTCAGCGTCACGGTCGAGGCTCGCCAAACCGC
>DORQ01000334.1:0-3914 GCA_003514205.1 Acidimicrobiaceae bacterium | reverse complement strand
GCGGGAATTGCGAGCAACCTGAAGAACGTGGGTGTCAGCTCCGAAGGTGGTCCGTTGGGCGAGGTCACTGATCGCATCGGAGACCTCAATGCCGCAATCGCCGGACTTGAAGCAGCCCTCAGCGGCCACGGTGGTCATTCCACGCTCGAAGAAGCGCGCTATGCCTGTGACACGCTGATCCCCGCCATGGGCGCTGTGAGAGGGGCCGCAGATGCTCTTGAGCACCTCGTGGCCGATGACCTGTGGCCCCTTCCCACCTACCAAGAAATGCTCTTCATCCTGTAAAGGGTCTCTTGGTCACCGTGTTTACAACAGGGTCCTCGCTTCCAACGGAAGCGAGGACCCTGTCGCGTTGTTGCATTGCTTCAAGGGCGTGTCTAGCGTCTAGTGGTTGCACTGAGTTGACTCAGATCGCAGCAGCGAGATCCGACAAACACCCCTCGGCATCGGATTCTCAGGAGAGTTGGAAATGTCAGAGGTCAAACCGGCCGCACATAGGTCTGGAATCAAGCGCGTCGTCGTTGGAACGCCAATCGCGACCGATGAAGCGGACCATCAACGCCTGTCAAAGAGAGTTGGGCTAGCGGTCTTCAGCTCCGACGCGATTTCGTCAACCGCCTACGCCTCGGGCGAGGTGTTGTTGGTCTTGGTCGGTGTGGCCGGCATGTCCGGTGCCAAAAACCTGATACCCATTGCGATACTCGTCAGCATTCTCTTGGCGCTCGTTGCAAACTCGTACCGGGAGACGATTCACGCATACCCCGATGGTGGCGGCTCCTACATCGTCAGCAGGGAGAATCTCGGCGAACTTCCCTCTCTTGTCGCGGGAGCTTCGCTGCTGATCGATTACGTGTTGACAGTTGCAGTGTCGGTGGCGGCCGGAACTCTCGCGATTACCTCGGCCTTTCATGAGCTGCGACCGTACAAGATGTGGCTAGCGCTGGGGTTCGTTGCCATCCTGACGCTTGGCAACCTTCGTGGTCTCAAAGAATCTGGTCGGGTGTTTGCTGTGCCCACCTACTTCTACATCATCATGATGACTGCCTTCATCGGATACGGGTTGTACCGCGCGTTCGGCACGAATGACCTTCCGGTGCTTTCGGCACGAAATGCTCGGCCCACCGAGGAGGTGGAGAAACACTTCGGGCCCTATGTGGGTGGCGTGTCGCTGTTCATCTTCGCTCGTGCGTTTGCATCAGGCGCGGTAGCGCTCTCGGGTGTTGAGGCGATTTCCAACGGGATTCCGGCCTTCAAGAAGCCTAGCTCGAAGAACGCTGCGATCACGCTTGGGTGGATGGCAGCAATTCTCGGAACTGGCTTTCTCGGGATCAGCTATATCGCAGCCCACATGTTGCCCATGCCTTCGGAATCGGAGTCGGTGATTTCCATCATGGGCCGGTCACTGTTCGGAAGCGGCAGCGTTGCCTACTACCTCCTGCAGTTCTCGACCTTCGCAATTCTCATCCTCGCTGCAAACACCGCCTTCGCCGACTTTCCACGTCTTGCAGCGATGATCAGCAAGGACGGCTTTCTTCCACGCCAGTTCTCGAATCGTGGAGATCGGCTGGTGTTCTCCAACGGAATCCTGATTCTCGCCGCACTAGCCTGCGTGCTGATTGTTGGCTTCAACGCCGATGTGACCTTGCTGATTCCGTTGTATGCCGTTGGGGTCTTCACTGGATTCACCCTGAGCCAGACCGGCATGATCCGCCATCACCTGAAGCACCGAGCGCCACGGTGGCAGTTAAGTCTCGTAGCCTCGGCTCTTGGTGCGGTAGCCACCGGAATCGTCGCTGCAGTAGTGATTATCTCGAAGTTCGCAATCGGCGCTTGGATCGTGTGTGTCTCGATTCCGATCATCGTGGTGATGTTCCGATCGGTGAAGTCGCATTACGCGACGGTTGCATCACAACTTCGGATCAGCCCATCACCTGAGGCGCCACTGCTTAACCACGGAATGGTGGTGTTGGTCGGTGGGGTCAATCGATCGGCGCTTATGGCGCTGCGTTATGCCCGCTCGGTGCGTTCCGACAATCTCATTGCCGTCACCGTGGCAATTGATGAGGACCACGCCGATAGAATCCGCGAGGACTGGCGGAAGTTCGAGATCTCGGTACCGCTGGAGATCCTTGACTCGCCCTATCGAGACCTCACCGGGGTGGTGCTCGAACACCTGGACACGCTCGAGCAGCGGTGGGGCCATGACTACATCAGCGTGGTGATCCCGCAGATGGTGACCGAGCACTGGTGGCAGGGAGCATTCCACAACCAGTCCGCCACTGCGTTGCGGTTGAAGCTTCTGAACCGACGAGACACCGTCCTGGTCTCGGTCCCGTACCACGTGTACGAATCCCGTGAGCCTCGGACTGGCGGGCGATCGGGCGCGACGGCCGAGGAGGCTTCAATCACAACACGGCTCAGCGCTGGGGAGGGCTAGCGGCCTTCTCGCAAGCGGCCTCTAAGTAGGCGACCACCATCTGAACTGTCTCGTCTCTGAGCCGCTCATCGGAGAACCCGAGTACCTTGGCAAATTCCACCGGTGGTGCCAGTGCTCGCAACATGATGGAACCTACAGCACGGCAGGCGAACACCACCTGGGAGCGAAGGAACTCATTGTCTGTTTGGTCGACGCAGGCCAGGTACAGGTTCACGACGTGGCCAATGACCTCAGTTTGCAGCTGGTCAATGCCTGGGATGCTGCTGGAGTCAAAGGTGGAAATCGGTGCTTGGAACTTGCGGAGAAACTCCAGATATGACCCCACCAGCAGCTCAATGAGGTCACGAGGGGCGATGGAGGATGGGTCCAGCTCGGTGGCCGCTTTGAGAGCGTCCCTGCCTCGAGTGAGGTGCGACTCAAACAGTGCAGGCAGCAGAGATTCCTTGGTTGGGAATCGAGCGTAAAAGCTCGAGCGAGATACCTCAGCGGAGTTGATGATCTCATCTATGGAGATCTCAGAGAACGATCGCCCATCGAGAAGATGGTCGGCAGCTTCGATGATTCGTTCCATGGTGAGGCGCGATCGTTCCTGAAGCGGCGGCAGCGTGTTTTTCGGTCGTTCTCGGGCGCTCATGTGCACTCCATCTTTGCAGCCTATTGCCGCGGCAGAGATTTGGATTGCCCAGCAGGAATTTGGATTGTTGAGTCCAAAACGAATCCGTACTGTGCGAGATACTCACGAAAGTGACTGAACACCGGGGGATACGGATGAAGATACGACCATTGGCCAGACGATTCTCAGTCGCTGCGGTGCTTGTCACTGCTTCGCTGGTGTCGCAGGTTTCAAACGCGAATGCCGCGCCGCCACGTGCGGCGGACACTGTTGCGAGTGAGGATGGCACGCTGGGCCTGTCGCCCGAGGAACTCCTCCAGGACGTTTCAAAGCTCTCTGATGAGGAACTCGGCGATCGGCTGATTTCGATCGTCGATGCTGCCGACTCCAAGGAGGTACAGGGGGCGCTCTCAGATGAGGATCGCGCCGACTTGGAAAAGGCGCGGGAAGCGCTCAAGGATCCCAAGACGCTTTCCCAGGCGGTGCTCTACCTGCGATCTCAGGACCCAAAGGCCACCGAGGCTGAGCGTGCCAAGCTCATTGAGGAGCTCATGGCGGAGGAGGGAACCACCGAGGACGACTCCCTTGAGGCAGTTGCCGATACGGGCACTGAAGCTTCAGTCGAACCCGCCCTCGGTCGGTCGCTCACGATTGAGGCAGGAGGCGTGCCCGATGAAGGCTCCTCTGCCGTTCCTGCGTGGCCCAACGGGTCCGATCCGGAGGCCGCCGGTCCAGTTGACGGGCCTAGCGACTCGACTGGATCACCCGCTGAAGTCGAATCCCCGTCCTCCCCCCAGGCAGAGGTGGCGATTGGGGCCAAGGCCGCGCCACCGAAAGGCGGAACCCCGAGCGGTGCGTGGTGGT
>DORQ01000137.1 GCA_003514205.1 Acidimicrobiaceae bacterium | reverse complement strand
CGAGGACGAAGTGGCTCGGTTAGTTGGTCAGGAGATACCAAGCGATGGCGAGCAGAACGATGATCGCGACCGCTCCGTAGACCCACCACAGGTGTGCGCCGACCACCTTGGTGCGCTCGGCCTCATCCCAACGGTGTTGTTCTGGTGAGCCGACCTTCGGAAGGTGGGTTGCTTTCTTGTGCTTTTGTTGAGGTTTGGGGGGAGGGCGACGCTTTTTCTTGGCCATATCTTCACTGTACTTTGGACGCGGTTCGGCCAGGGCATGCCAACCACGGTGCTCGGCGTCTATTTCTACGGGGCGAAGATCGAGCAGGTCTGCGTCACGGCAGTAGTAGCTCCCGCAACGGACACAACCTCCGGAGTGTCGCAGTTCATGTACGGCTCAGTGCCGACTGCCTCGACAACCAAAGCGCCGGCCGGGACAGCCAGCGTCAATGTTCCTTGAGCGTTGCTCGTGCCAGAAGCCACGGTGCTGCCGTTGAGCGACACACTGATCGATCGAGAGACGGGACCAGTGCTGCATGGCGGCACATCGGGGTTGTAGGCGCCGCCGCAGAACTGCTCCAACGTGGTGACGGTCAATTGCGTTGAGGGGCCCGGGTCTGGAACGCAAGCCGTGCCGAGAGCCGTGGCTGACATGGCTGCCAGGATCAGATGGCTGAACCTGGCTGAACTTCGCCTCTGACCTGAGAGTCCCCGGTTGGCAACTGTCGTATTCGGGCGCGGCACGTTGTTTCGTAGATTTCGCATATCTCTCTCCCCAGTGAGCTGATTCCGAACAGTAGCTTCAGACCGGTATGCACACAATGGTCCTCTGTGGCAGGCCTCGGCCGGTCGCGCTCAGCTCTGGCTTGTCGGCGTGAGTATTCCGGCGACCAGCATCGATGCGGCCTCCACCATAGGAACGCCGGCGGCCTGGTTGGGCCAGCGGTCTGACAGCACGGCTATGGAGTAACCGCCACCTGCTGGGTCCGCAACGTAGCCCACGGAGTTCACTCGCCACCCGCAGCACTTCGACCCGGCGAAACCGTTCTTCTGTGCAACAGTCCACCCCTCGGGCACACCCGCTGTGATGCCCCATCGCTGCGTTGGGTTGATGTCAGTCAGGTACTCCCACGCCTGGGTGCGACCTGAGTCGTTGAGGACCCCTGGGCCGCGGATGAGTCGAGACAGGAACTGTGCTTGGTCCCGCGCTGTCGTGGTGGACAGACCCCAGATCGGGCCGACCTCGTCGGTGCTGGTGAGCTCGAGTTGTGCGCCGATTGATTCGAGCCCGGGCTCGCCACCGAGGGAGGACCACAACGAGCTTGCTGTGGCATTGTCGGAGTTCCGGATCATCGGAGCAATCTTCGATCGTTCTGACGCTGTCAGGTCGCGACCAGCGTTCTGCGCCCGAAGGAGCACTCCCGCCATGATCTCGACCTTGATGACCGACGCGGTTGACACGCGTTGCTCGCTTCGGAAGGAGTACCAACAGCCATCTCGATCGTCGAAGGCAGCGACGGTGAGGTGATGGCGTTCTGCCCCATAGGCGTTGAGGAGGGCGATGACATCGGGCGTAAACGGATCTGGGCGGCAGGCTGCGCCCGTCGGTTCGGGGGCCGAAGGGGAAAGAGTGCATCCGGTAGATGCCAGCAGTGCCAGGGTGAGTGCCGCTACGAGGAGGCGGTGGGGAGCGACTGCGGCCACGTAGCGATGCTAGATGCGACATGGTGAGGGATGCACTAGCGTCGCCCGAACAGGTGGGATCTGCGGACAGATTTTCAGCTGGCGAGCGGGAGGGTTGCTATGGGATTCAAGAGACAAACGCGTGTGGTGTTGGCAGTTGTTGGGACGCTGTTGGCCGTGGCCTGCGTTCCAGATCCATTGAATCCACCGGATTCGTCAACCACGACCTCGAGCACAACGACGACGACATTGCTGCCGGCTTCGTCCTTCATGTATGTGGCGGCGACGAATCTTGGTGCCATTCTCAAGATCGACACAGCAACGCTGGCAACGGTTGCCACCTATGACGTGGGCGGGCCGCTCGGGCAGAGTGTCGCGCTGCAGGGCAATCGTTTGTACTACGCGACGGCCGGAAGCCAGTGGTCCACAATTGGTATGTACGACATGTCCACTGGCGCAAACAACCGCGCCTACTTGAACTCTCCAGTGTCGTTTTACTCGCCGATTCTTCGGACCTCACCGGCTCTTCCAGGCAAGCTGTTTGTTGGTGCAGGGGGCTTGAGCCCGTTCAATATTCAGTCATGGGATGTCGCCTCGGCCACGCCCGTGAAATTGGCGCAAACCCAGCATCTGGAGGCCGGTAGCAACCTGAAGGACTTCGAGTTCTCAACTGACGGGACGCGTCTTTGGACAGCCTCTGGCGCTCCCTACCAGATCGTTGAGTTTCGCACCTCGGACCTGTTGCTCAGCGGTAAGTCCTACCCCACTGGTCCCTACCCTGTCGCTGTTGCTCATGTTGGCACTGGCGGCAGTGAAGTGATTGGCGCAGGAGCCGCGTCCAACACGAATTCCTACATGTTCCAGGCAACCAACCCTGCCGCAACGGTTTCGTTCCCGATTGGCGGGGGCTCCGTTGATCGTGGCGTTGCGTTCTCTTTGGACGGCACGAAGGTCTTTGCAGCTGTCACGAACACGAAAAGGGAACTGGTCACCATTGATCGGGTTACAGGTGCTACGACTCGGGCGAACCTGTCCTCCACGGCTGCGGAGGCGAACGGCTTCGACACCGGTGATCTCGGGGTGGATCCCGGCACTGGACGAGTGTTCGCCACGTTGCAGAATTCGGTGGTTGTCTTCAACCCTGACGGCACCTACCGCACGACGCTCACCCAGGCGGCCCCGAGAGGGTTTGTGTTCTCCACATCTGCACCGGCCGTGACGCCTCCGCCGGTGATCACCCCAACGACCACAAC
>DORQ01000066.1:8608-13883 GCA_003514205.1 Acidimicrobiaceae bacterium | reverse complement strand
CCAACGCAGTTTCAGAAGGTGAAGCAGGAGGACGGAATGAACTTGCCCCCCGATGCACGAGACGAGGGACCTGCCGCGATCAGAAACCTTGAGGGAGCAACTCCGGCGGAACTCGCCGAACAGGTTGTGGAGCTCCAGGGCCAAGTCGACCTGCTGTTGCGCCGAATTGCAGATTCACCGAAACGCGTCCGAACACTTGAGGAGCGGCTGCTGGAGACTCGCGGCCAACTCAACCAGGCTGTTGCACAAAATGAGAAGCTCACGTACACACTTCGTGAAGCTCGGGACCACATTTCCGCGTTGCGTGATGAGGTCGACAAACTGACCCAACCACCAGCGGCCTATGCCACGCTGCTCGGTGCCAACGAAGACTCCACGGTCGATGTGTTCGCATCGGGACGCAAGATGCGAGTGCAGGTTTCTCCCTCGATCGACCCGGCAGCGCTCCAACGCGGCCAGGAGGTGGTGCTCAACGAGTCATTCAACGTCGTCATGGCTCGTGACCCCGAGACAACGGGTGTTGTGGTCACCCTGCGAGAAGTCCTGACAGACGGCACTCGGGCAATGGTGGTTGGTCGAGCCGATGAGGAGTCAGTCGCGGAGCTCAGCGAGCAGCTTCGCTCTCAGCGCCTCAACGCTGGAGATCTTCTACTCATGGATCTCCGATCTGGGCTCCTGCTCGAACGGCTCCCGCGCCCTGAGGTGAATGATCTCCTTCTTGAGGAAGTGCCCGACATCTCCTATGCCGATATTGGCGGGCTGGACGAACAGATCGAGCAGATCACCGACGCCGTCGAACTGCCGTTTCTGCACCAACATCTGTTCGGCGAGTACGACCTTCCTGCGCCGAAAGGGATCCTGCTGTATGGCCCCCCGGGCTGCGGCAAGACGTTGATTGCAAAAGCTGTGGCCAACTCGCTCGCCAAGAAGATTGCCGCAACCACGGGCACGGAAACTCGCAGCTACTTCATCAACATCAAGGGTCCTGAACTCCTCAACAAGTACGTGGGGGAGACCGAGCGCCATATCCGCCAGGTGTTTCAACGTGCTCGCGAGAAGGCGGCAGACGGCACCCCAGTCATTGTGTTCTTTGATGAGATGGAATCACTGTTTCGCACCCGCGGATCTGGAATCAGCTCTGATATCGAATCAACGATCGTGCCTCAACTGCTCGCCGAGATCGACGGTGTGGAGACGCTGAGAAACGTCATCGTCATTGGCGCATCAAACCGTGAAGACCTGATTGATCCCGCCATTCTTCGCCCTGGTCGGCTTGACGTGAAGATCAAGATCAATCGGCCCGACGAAGAGTCAGCAGCCCAGATATTTGGCCGCTACCTCACCTCAACGCTCCCAATTGACACCGAGGACATCGAAGAGCTCGGCGGCGGCGATATCGACAAAGCGGTTCGTGTCATGATCGAGCGAACAGTGGAGGACATGTACCGAACTGAGGAAGCGAATCAGTTCTTGGAGGTGACCTACCAAAACGGCGACAAAGAGATCATGTACTTCAAGGACTTCTCCTCAGGCGCCATGATCGAAAACATCGTTCGGCGAGCAAAGAAGCTGGCGATCAAACGGGAGCTGGCAGGTGGCCACCATGGCATCCGGGCTCAGGACCTCATCGATGCAACGCGTCAAGAATTTCGCGAACACGAAGACCTTCCCAACACCACCAACCCCGACGATTGGGCGAAGATTTCGGGGAAGAAGGGCGAGCGCATTGTGTACATCCGAACAGTGCTTCACAAGACCGACTCTGCCGATGCTGTGGGTGGCCGCGCAATCGAGCGAGCTGCGACAGGCCAGTATCTCTAAGGCTGGGCGCCAGTCGCAGGCCCGCTGAACATTCCTACGGGAAGGGTTGTACGCTCGGTAGCGGCCAACACCGTTGGTGCCCGCCCCGCCCGTGGAGATCCGATGCTGTTCACGAAGTTGCCGACATTGAGCTGCCCCAAGGCTGCACAACGGCGGGCGATCTCGGGCAAGCTGATTCGCGTTGGCGGTGTGGCACTAGCGCTCGGCCTAGTGGTGGTGCTTGCCAGCCTGGTTGATGCTCCCTCGGCCGGGGCGCGAGTGAACCCCCGCACTGCCATTGGTTCGATGGATTCCGCGACGGTAGAGCCAGGAGCGATCCGGGTCACCGGATGGGCCTCGGACCCTGATACCAAAAAGCCAATCAACGTTGTTGTCGCAGTCGACACGTCATTAGTTCTGCGATCGGCGCGACTTCCCCGACCGGACCTTGGCCGCGGCGCACTACGAGGCTTCGATATCAGCGTGCCGGTCGGCCCAGGTCAACACACGATGTGCGTGGCAGCGATGAACGTGGGCAAGGGCGACCGCTTCCGGTTACTGGGCTGCAAACAATTCACGATTGGAAACGTGAACCCCATTGGGTCTCTTGACGTTGTTCGCCTCATCAGCGGAACCACCCTTGAGTTACAGGGGTGGGCCCTCGACCCAGAAACACCATTTCCCACGCCGGTTCACGTCACCGTGGATGGTCAGCAGAAGGCTCGACTTGTTGCCGCCGATGACCGCAGCGATATCGGCCAACTCTTTCCCGCGCTCGGATCACGTCATGGATTCTTCGGCCAGATTCCGTTGACGCCCGGCACTCACACCGTCTGCCTCACCGTTCAGAACATCGGGGCAGGCTCCGACCAGTCGTTGGGATGCCCCACGGTGTCGGTCGCCCCAATCGACCCGGTGGGATCACTCGATGGTGTCACCGTGGGTGTCAACCAGATACAGGTCCAAGGGTGGGCCCTCGATCCCGACTCCACGGCCTCTTCCAGAATTGCGATCTCCCAGTGGGACCCAACTGGAGTGAACGACGCAATCGTCGTGAGCGCTGTTGCGGATCAACAACGGCCAGATGTCGGCGCTGCACTCAACACCGACCCGCGACGGGGGTTTTCGGTCTCCCTGCCGGTGTTGGAGGCCGGCCAGCGGACGGTGTGCGTGACGGTGATCAATGTTGGGCTCGGCGCCGATCGTCAGATTGGTTGCACGACAGTGAACATCGCTGACCGGCGCCCACAGGTCCAGATCGACGCGGTTCGACCGGTGCCAGGCGGCGTCCAGCTCTCAGGTTGGGCCTTCGATCAAGAATCTTCATCCAGCGTGACGCTCACGCTCTCCGTTGATGGCGCTCCCAGGACCTTCTCGGCCACGCTCTCCCGTCCCGATGTTGGGGCCGCCTACCCCGGTGCTGGATCAAACCGGGGGTTCAACCACACCATTGGCTCCTTGAGCAACGGGCTTCACCAACTCTGCCTCACAGCAGCCAACCAAGGTGGCGCACCGGGCCTCAATGCCGATCGGCGCCTGCCGTGCAGCACCGTAGTCCTCGGCTCACCGGCAGTGGGCACCACCGGGGCTCTGACATCCAGCACCCCTGTGTCGCCTGACGTGGGATCCTCGTTGCATCTCATCGACCGAGACGGCGGAATCAGCGCACGACTTCGCGACGGCACGCTCTTGTGGCTGTTTGGCGACAGCGCGGAGCTCGACGCCTTCGGGGGATTCAAGTATTTCGTGAGCGGCACCGCAGCGCTCGCTTCACCATCAGCGCCAACCGTCACCAGAGATGCACTCGCAAGTAACGGGGAGCCGTACCTCGCTGCCGTCCCAGACCCCAACCTCGTGTGCCCATCGAACATGGCACACAAAGCGCTCTGGCCACTCTCAGCGTCGGTGGTGCCAGCCGGGACCAACGACAGGGTGGTGGTGTACCTCGCCAGCATGTGTCTGGGGACCATTGGAAACTACAGCTACCGCGGCATGGCAGTCGGTGAGTTCATCTACACCCCCGGATTCGACTACTCGAACCAACCAATCACCCTCACCATGTTGAATTACTCACTGACGCAGAGCCACCAGTTCGGCGAAGCTGCCCACTACGACAGCGCGTCCGATCGGATCTACGCATACGCCTGTGATCAACCAGCCAATCCGCTCCTCGTAGGGTCCTTTGGCCCGTGTTATCTGAGCAGAGTGGCTCCCGCTAGCGCCGCTGATCCAAACGCCTACCAGTACTGGAACGGCTCAGGTTGGGTGGCCAGCGCAGCAGCGGCAGCCCCGCTCACTTTGCCCCCCGGCCGCGAGGCGGGAACGCGTTATCCCGCCTCAGCGTTCACGGTGAACTTCGACCCATCCCACGGTCTGTACACGATGGTGTACTCCCCATGGCCGGGGTTCACGAACCAGGCCACGGTCAGAGTTTCGAAGACCATCACTGGACCGTGGTCCGAACCCGTGTCGATCGAGCTTCCGAACTGCCTCAACACGGTTGCTGGGAAGGCAATGAACTGTTACGCCGTCACGGCTCAACCCTGGCTGAGCACCTCAACCTCGCTGGGTCTCGGCTACTACGACCAAGCGGTATCAACGGGGCCCACCCGAGGGCGCTATCAGGTCGGATCCGTGCCGTGGTCAACCGTTCTGAATCCATAGGGCTGAATCCATAGGGCTGAATCCGGTCCCGTGACGACTGCTCCAGCTACGGTGATCCCGTGGCTGTGGCAAAGGTATGCGGAATAGAGACCGAGTACGGGATCATCGTTCGGGGTGATGCCAACTCGAACCCCATTGCGGCATCCTCCACCCTCGTCAACGCCTATGTGCAGGGCCTCGGCTCCGAGGTCGGACGCCCCCGGTCCACCGGATGGGATTTCGAGGACGAGCATCCAGATATTGACGCCCGAGGCAATGTGACTCGTGCCACCTACGCCCCAGAGGTGGAAGTCCATCTCGTCAACGCCGTACTCACCAACGGCAGCCGCTACTACGTGGATCACGCGCACCCCGAGCTGTCCACACCCGAATGCCTCACGGCAAGACAGGCATTGCTGTATGACCGAGCTGGGGAGGAGATCCTGCTCGCGTCAATGGCTGCCGCGCCCCAGTGGCTTGAGGCCGGTCACGAGATCGTCGTCTACAAAAACAACAGCGACGGCAAGGGACAGTCCTACGGCTGCCACGAGAATTACCTGATCTCGCGTTCGCTTCCCTTCGGGACCCTCGCCCGGCATGCAACCACACACCTCGTGACACGATCCATCTTCTGCGGAGCCGGCAAGGTCGGTGCCGAGTCGCCTCACGGTCCTGTGACTCCAGCCACCTTCCAGATCACCCAACGCGCCGACTTCTTTGAGGAGGAGGTGGGACTCGAAACCACGCTCAAGCGTCCAATCATCAATACCCGCGACGAACCTCACGCTGACCCAAAAAAGTATCGGCGTCTGCATGTGATCATCGGCGACGC
>DORQ01000066.1:1517-8403 GCA_003514205.1 Acidimicrobiaceae bacterium | reverse complement strand
GACGATGCGGCGGGTGAACCGATTCGATTCGCCAACCCGGTACAGACCTTCCGCGACATCTCCCGCGACCTCAGCCTTGAGATGCCGATCGAACTCGACAACGGCAAACGCATGACTGCGCTGGAGATCCAATGGGAACTCCTCGGCCGCTGCGCCCGCTATGGGGAAACTCATGGCCTCGACGCTGTGGGAGAGGAGGAGGGCCATCTCATCCTCGACCGATGGGAACTCGTCCTCAACGGGCTCGAATCCGACCCGGTACGCCTCGCTGATCAGATCGATTGGATCGCGAAATATCGCCTCATTGAAGGCTACCGAGATCGCCACCAGCTCAACTGGAACGACGCAAAACTCAAAGCAATGGATCTCCAATATCACGACCTCCGACCAGAACGATCCCTGGCCCGAAGAGTGGGACTGGAAACGCTGTGTTCCGAGGAGGATGTGCGAGCCGCCATCGTGGAACCGCCGCCCGACACCCGTGCGTGGTTTCGTGGAGCCTGCCTGCAACGATTCGGCGACCAGGTCGATGCCGCCAACTGGGATTCACTGGTGTTCGATGTTGGCGGGGACTCACTCCAGCGAGTGCCCATGCTTGAGCCCACCAAGGGCACCCGTAGCCAACTAGGACACCTCTTCGTGGACTGCGATTCAGCAGCCGAACTCCTGAAGCGCCTGAATTCGTAGTCGGCTCGTTAGCCTGAAACGAACGTCGATTTCGATCCGGGGGGTTCGATATGAATCACACACGTCATCAGCGCCGATCACCGCCGGCACCACGTGCGGTTGTTTCAACCCTGCTTCTGGTCGCATTCCTTGCAGGTTGTGGCGATACCAGCTCCGAGTCAGCCTCTGAGGCTTCAACCAACGACACCACCGCGCCCACGAGCACCGCTGCCACCTCGACATCCACTGCCACCTCGACATCCTCTGCCGATTCACTTCCTGAGGGTCGAAATTACGTCCTGGTGACTGCTGTCGACCTCTCGGCCCGAACGCTTACCGTGGATCTTGCGGAGTATTACACCGGCGATGAGGCCATTGCCGAGGCTACGAAGGATGGGACTCTCGACGAGAGTTGCGAGTGTGTCCCCAACGATGTCTACACCCGAAACAACAACCCAAAGCTGCGGACAGTTTCTGTTGATCCTTCAGCCTCAATCACTGTTCTCGCTTCCCTGAACGCCACTGATCAGGTGCCCGGCGACCTCAACGACCTGGCGAACGCAGTCTCGACATACTCGGGTCCAACGCCATTCTTCATTGATGTCAAGAATGGAATCGTGACGAGTTGTGAGCAGATCTTCTTCCCCTAAAGCGATCAACCCCAACCAACCTAGGCAGATATCCTCGTGGCATCAGGAACACAACAGCCCGCGCTACCGTTGACGTAACTGGAGGTCACCATGACTGAACGCGAACAGATCAAAAAGCCCGCCCCAAACCGACGAACCGAGCAGGAATACGACGCAGCTCCAGCCACCACGGAGGCCGGGGCAAAGATCAAAGCCGAACTCGACGACCTTCTCGACGAGATCGATGAGGTCTTGGAGACAAACGCGGAGGACTTCGTGAAGTCCTATGTTCAAAAGGGTGGCGAGTAATCACCGATGATGCCCACCTTCGCACCAGGGGACGACCCTGGACCAAATTTCGCTGAGCTCATCCGCCGTGTCGGGCCTGGAATCCCGGCCCAGGAGCGCTCCTCACAACCCTCCGCCGATCGCGGCACTGAGGTGCCCCACGGAACCACCTGTGTTGCCGTGCGGTATGCCGATGGCGTTGCAATGGCTGGTGACCGCCGCGCAACCTCGGGCAACTGGATCAGCCATCGATCGATCGAAAAGGTGTTCCCCGCAGACCGCCACTCGGGAGTCGCCATCGCTGGTGCTGCCGGCCCAGCGATCGAAATGGTTCGACTATTTCAACTTCAGCTTGAGCACTACGAGAAAGTTGAAGGCGCCCAGCTCAGCCTCGAGGGCAAGGCAAACCAGCTGAGCCAAATGCTTCGAAATCACCTGCCCGCAGCGCTCAGCGGCATGGCGGTAGTGCCGCTTTTCGCTGGATATGACCGCAAGCGAGCAGTTGGACGACTGTTCCAGTACGACATCACTGGCGGTAGGTACGAAGAGCAAAGCCACGCCGCAACGGGCTCCGGCTCGATGCATGCAGCAACCGTGATCAAGCTCGGGTTCAACGACCATCTCAGCCGGGACGAAGTTGTGGATCTCATGATCCACGCTCTCTGGCAAGCAGCGGATGAGGATTCCGCAACTGGTGGACCCGACCTCATCCGAGGCATCTACCCGGTAGTCGCGACCATCACAGCAGACGGTTTCCAGCGCCTTGCGGACGAGGAACTCCAACAGCGATCGCGCCAGCTCCTGCAGCGACTTGAGGCCACATCATGAGTATGCCGTTCTATGTAGCACCCGAACAGATGATGAAGGACCGCGCCGATTACGCCCGCAAGGGCATCGCGCGGGGTCGGTCACTCGTTGCTGCAACCTATGACGAAGGCATCGTGATGTGCGCGGAGAACCCGTCGCAGATGCTTCGCAAGACCTCGGAGATTTACGACCGAATCGGATTCGCGGGTGTTGGCAAATACAACGAGTTTGATCAGCTTCGAATCGCCGGAATACGCCACGCCGATCTCAAGGGCTTCTCCTACAGCCGCGAGGACGTTGACGCCAGAAGCCTCGCCAATCAGTACGCCCAGATGCTGGGGCAGATCTTCACTCATGAGATGAAACCGATGGAGGTGGAAATTCTCGTCGTGGAAGTTGGGCAAACCTCAGCCGGCGACCAGCTTTTCCACATTCAGTACGACGGAACGTTGCTCGATGAGTCCCTCTTCACCGTTCTCGGCGGTGATGCTGAGGCCATTCGAGCACGGATGCTCGAGAAGTACGCGGAGGGGAGCTCGCTCGCCGCAACCCTTGGCGCCGCAATCACTGCGTTGTCGGGGCCAGATCGCCAACTCGCGTCTACCGACCTCGAGGTTGCCGTGTTGGATCGTGTCTCGCCACGACGATGTTTCCGCCGACTGGATGCTGCTGAGATCGACTTGACACTCAAGGCATCCAAACCACGGGCTCCACGAAAGGCACCAGCCAAACCGACCTCGGAATGATCCCTTCGCACCTAGGCTGACAGCATGGACCGACGCATCTTTGGCCTTGAGAGCGAATACGGCGTCACCTGCACGAGCCGCGGTCAGCGCCGCCTCAGCCCCGATGAGGTTGCGAGGTATCTGTTTCGCAAGGTCGTCTCCTGGGGACGAAGCTCCAATGTGTTCCTCTCCAACGGCGCGCGGCTGTACCTCGATGTTGGTTCCCATCCCGAATACGCGACGCCCGAATGCGACTCGTTGTATGACCTCGTGGCCCACGACAAGGCGGGGGAGAGGATCCTTGAACAACTCCTCCAGTCGGCCGAAGAACGCCTTGAGGAGGAGGGAATTCGTGGCGAGATCTACCTATTCCGAAACAACACGGACTCAGCCGGAAACTCATACGGATGCCACGAGAACTACCTCGCGACCCGAGAACAGGACCTCGCAAGCTACAGCGAGGTCCTCGTGCCCTTCCTCGTCAGTCGTCAGATTTACGCCGGTGCCGGAAAGGTGCTCCAAACTGCTCGGGGTGCGAAGTTCGCAATCAGCCAACGAGCTGAACACATTTGGGAAGGAACCTCCTCGGCAACTACCCGATCTCGCCCCATGATCAACACCCGCGACGAACCTCACGCTGATGCAGAACGGTTCCGTCGACTCCACATCATCGTTGGCGACACCAACATGGGCGAATATCCAACCTTTCTCAAGGTTGGTGCGACTTCCATCATGTTGCGAATGATCGAGGAACGTTCCGTGATCTTTCGGGACATGACCTTGGAAAACCCGATTCGCGCCATACGCGAGATCAGCCATGACCCCACCTGCACCAAGCGAGTTCAATTAGCCAATGGTCGCGAGGCATCGGCCTGGGAAATCCAATCTGAGTACCTCAGTCGAGCGTTGCGATTCGCTGAGAATCACGACATGAGCCCCCAAGAGAAGCAAGCCCTCGACATGTGGGAGCACGTGATGGACGGCCTGTCGAAGGATCCGCTCTCGCTCGGTCGCGAGATCGACTGGGTGACCAAGCACAATCTCATCGAGTCCTACAGAGATCGCCACCAGGTCGAACTGAACCATCCGCAGGTGGCGCTTCTCGACCTCCAGTTCCACGATATTCGCCGTGATCGTTCGGTCTTTTACGCCATGCAGCGTCGCGACTTGGTCGAACGCATAGTAACTGACTCCGATATTTCCGAGGCCGTTGAGTTGGCGCCGCAGACCACTCGTGCTCGTCTTCGAGGAGAGTTCATTCGGCGTGCAAAGGAACGCAAACGTGACTACACCGTGGATTGGGTTCACCTGAAACTCAATGACCAGGCCCAACAGACGGTGCTGTGCAAAGACCCCTTCACTTCACACGATGAACGCGTCGACCGCCTGATCGCTTCGCTGTAGCGTGAGCCGATGCCAAACTTCCGGTCAGGCCAAGTCGCTGAGATCCTGAGCGAGCGACCAGGACTCCAGCGACTCCGCATCGCCATGGACGATGGCCAACTCGACCGAGCGTATTGCCTGACTGAGCTGATCGGCCAGGTTGCTGTTGGTGATCATGTCGTGTGCAACACCACCGCCGTTGACCTTGGGCTCGGCACCGGCGGTTGGCATGTCGTTCACTGGAACCACGCGCAACGATCGGTCACCAAGCCGGGCCCTGACCACGTGATGAAACTGCGCTACACGAGCCTGCAATTCGACGCGGGCACGAGCGAGCTTGTCCATCAGGATCTCGGCGAACACCTCAATGCCCGTCCCGTGATCGCGATTCAGGTTCACAGCCAACTCGGTATTGTGGCGCCAGTCATCGCAGCGCTTCGCCCAGGGACCAAGGTCGCCTACGTGATGACCGATGGTGCGTCGCTGCCACTTGCGCTCAGCGACCTGGTTGCCAACCTTCGCGAAGCTGATCTGCTCTGCGGCACCGTCACCTCAGGCCATAGTTTCGGGGGCGACCTCGAAGCAGTCTCGGTCCCATCTGGACTTCTGCTGGCAGCAGAGGTGCTGGAGGCCGAGATCATCGTGGCTGGCATGGGGCCTGGAGTGGTCGGAACCGGCACCCGCTATGGCAACTCCGCAGTAGAGGCAGCATGGATTCTGAACTGTGTTGCCACTCTTGGCGGCGAACCCGTGATGTGTATTCGGGCGTCAAATGGAGACGCTCGCGGCCGGCACGCGGGGATGAGCCACCACAGCAGTACCGCACTTGGCCTCTGTCCGGTTGAGCCATGGGTGGCCACTGGACCCTTCGCCCCCACAGCGGGCGTGCGGTCGATCGACGTCGAAGTTCCACCGGTGGAGCGCATCCTCCAGGAATCAGGAATCCCAGTCACAACCATGGGACGCACTTACGCCCAAGACACTGCGTTCTTCGAGTCGGCTGCGGCCGCCGCAGCAGCGGCGGTTCACCTCCTGACACACCAATCGCCAACCACTCCTTCGGTGTCACCACATCGAGCGCCCCTGGCCCGGTCCACGCCTGCGCAGGACCTAGAATCTGACACTCAATGAGCAAGGTCGAACGTCTCCTCAATCTCACAGCGCTGCTCCTCAACACTGAGCGACCATTGACCGTAGAACGCATCGGCGATCTGATTGAGGGCTATCCCGAGGATCCAGCAAGTTTCCGACGGACCTTCGAGCGTGACAAGGACGACCTTCGAGAGATGGGTATCCCCATTTCTGTGCTCCCCATCGACAAGCTCGATGCGAGCGAGGTTGGCTATCGGGTACTTCCGTCGGATTACTACGCTCCCGAGATCGATCTTGCGCCCGATGAGCTGGCAGCGCTCCGGCTCGCGGTCACAGCAATTCGCCTCGAAGGTACCGACACTGCTCGCGCCCTTCGAACACTTGGAGCACCGCCTGAGTCCCCCGCTGAGCACACCTTGGCTGCGCTGGACATGCCCGAAGGGCTTCCGACCGCCTTCGCCGCGCTCACTGAACGAAGAGTCCTTCGTTTCCGGTACAACGAATCTGATCGCGAGGTGGAGCCTGGTCGCCTCGAACACCAGCGAGGACGCTGGTATCTCACCGGATTCGATCGATCCCGAGGAGAGATTCGCAGCTTCCGGCTCGACCGGATCACCGGCTCACTCGCCAGCGGCGATCCCCACGCGTTCGATCCGCCAAAGGCCCTCGCACCAACCAAACTCGACCCGTGGCAATTCGGAGATGACGAGCCTGTGCTGGCAGTCATCAGAGTTGACGCCGACAGCCTCGAACTCGCAACGGCCACGATCGGAACGAATCTCACGTGGTCACTGAATGCCGACGGATCGAGCCAGTTCTCCGTAGAGGTGAGCAACCAGCTCGCGTTCATGAACCGCTTGGTCGACGTCATGGAGCACGTGGAGGTGATCTCGCCGCCCGAACTCCGCCAAGCGTGGACCACCCGCGTCACGGAGGCAATGAGGCACTTCAATGCCTCTGAGTTCATTCCGCAGGCGTCGACCGCTCAGGTTGGGAATCACTGACAATGGCGACCAGAATCACTGCAGCAGACCGAGTACAACGAATCGTTTCGATCGTCCCGTGGATCGCAGCCCGACCCTCAGTTCCTATTGACGAGGTGTGCACACAGTTCGGAATCTCTCGCGCAGATCTCCTCAACGACCTCGACGTCGTCTTCATGGTCGGCGTCCCGCCCTACACCCCAGACGAACTGATCGATGTTCTCATCGAGGACGACCAGGTATCTGTCCGAGTTGGCCGCTACTTCGAACGCCCCCTTCGCCTCAAGACCACCGAAGCACTCGCACTCCTTGC
>DORQ01000066.1:0-1372 GCA_003514205.1 Acidimicrobiaceae bacterium | reverse complement strand
GCGGCCTCTGCGTTGTTGGGAGTTCCCGGAGCAGACCCACAGGGCCCGTTGGCCAGAGGAATGGCCAAGCTTCGAGCCGGTTTAGGAGTTGAGGATTCCGAACTTTCGGTCAACCTTGGCGTGACTGAACTCACTGTCCTTGAGATGCTTCGAGATGCATCCATGCGACACGAGCGGATTCGGATCGACTACTACACGGCAGGGCGGAATTCCACCGGCACCCGCATCATTGAGCCTCACACGCTCACTCGAGAGACCAACAAGTGGTACGTCACTGCATGGTGCGACACCGCACAGGAGATTCGACTCTTCCGTGTGGATCGAATCACGGCGGCCTCCCTGACGGGCCAGCAGTTCGAGCACCCCGAGGATGGGGCCGAGGTCGATGAGGTCAATGTCATCGACAACTCGTTCCGACAGCAGGAAACGTTGCGGACCGTGATCCTCGAGGTAGAGGAGCACATGGTGAGCCATCTTCGACAGATACCCCAACTTCGGACGAAGGCTGCCAGCAACGGAACTCAATTGGTTTCCTTTCCCGTCGGCGGCGCATCCTGGCTTGCTCGACTCCTCCTCAAGCTTGGACCTCAGGCGACCGTGATTGAGGATCCCGCTGATTCACGTGCATATACCCGTGCCGAGGTGGCCGAGTTGGTCGGCCTCGCTGGGAGAGGTGTTCTCTCCCGTCACTCATAGTCCGGCCGGATCAATCGGCGAGGATTCACCCCCGCAACGACGCACTCCCGTTCGCCCCCGATAGCCTTCAATGTGTGACGAAAGGTCCGACGTTGAACTCTGAGCACGATCACCTCACCGATGTGGGTCGTTCGCTCGCGCGTTCCTTGCTCCTCGATGCACTGGGTAGTCCCACCAAGCCCGCAGCTACCAACACCACTCGCGACAGCCGAGGTGCTGGCGAAACCTCGGTTCGCAATGCCGAACTGGACCTTGGCGTCACTCACGGCGACACAGGGCTTGACGTCGACTCACAGGAGCGACCGCTCTCCTCGGGGTTACGGTCTGCTCGGCGAGCGGCTCGATCACAGGCTTCGGCACCTCCAGCCGCACAAGCTGGCCATCATCCAGACGATGCCGACAGCATCGCCGCCACTGAAGCTCTTGTTCCGCGCACGCCTGGGCAGACGGCCACCGTGTCCCGACCTGCATCCTCTGAACCCCTCGAGGTGAACAACCTCGACCCCCTGACGACGCCACCGATTCGACGACGACGGCCACGATCTACCGCGGCAGAGTCCGAATTTGATCTCGGTGGGACGCTGTATCCGGAATTTGGCGAAGCAGCGCCCGTGTTCGACGACTTCGATGACTCACCGACCAGCTCCGTACTAGCGACTCCCTCGCCCAGGCCTCA
>DORQ01000056.1:9391-13313 GCA_003514205.1 Acidimicrobiaceae bacterium | reverse complement strand
AGCAGTGGACGCGGCCAAGGTTGCAGATTACTTGGACGAGATGGCCCGGCTGGGTGAGAATTACTCGACGGCTGACCTCGCAGTGACAACGGCCGAGCCCAACGCTGGCGACGTCACCATCGTCGCTCCGGAGGGCTACGCGCCCGTTGCGGTCGAGACGGCCCAGGTCGAGGTCGACGGCGGCGTGAACAGTGGGCTTGGTGTCGCGATGGCCGAAACGGGTGAGATCGCACAGCCGACCCGCGGTTCCGGATTCGGTTTCAGCGGAGGCGTGAGCGCCCGCGGGATGTCGAGGCTCGGTGGGACCTGTGCCACGCAGTATTTTGATCCCGCCTACCCGAGCAAGGGCAACGAGGACCATCGGCTGACGACCTGCTGGGAGAAGTGGAAGTCAAACTCGTCGTCGAACTACGTCTACAACCGTTGGGCCTACTTCACCAAGGCGCCTTCTGCTATTGGCTCCTCGAAAACGCGGGACTTCACGATTCGCAGCCGTCCGTGGAAGGGAACCGAGAGCCGTGTGACGTCGATGACCGGGCACACCCCGGCACCGTCGGGCTCGTGCGGATCCTCAGCGAACTTCTCGCTGTCGGCGGGTCCTGCATCGATCTCGATCCCGATCCATAAATGTGCGAGCCTCAAAACGCTCGAGGATGCGAACCGCAAGAGCGGGGGAATCGACTGGAACGGTGAGACGAGTTCGCAGCTCTTCCTGGACTTCGCCATGGGTCTTACAGCGACATCGACGCCCACCTATGCGGACTACTCATGGATGGAGGTGCAGTACTGCGAAGGCTCACCCTGTTGGGCTCCGAGTCAGTACCTCAAGAAGGCCGACTCGGGGTTCTGATCCACGATGAAGATTCTGCGGTGCCTCGCTCTGAGCTTGGTTCTGGTGATGTGCGCAGTGCCTTCGGGCTGCACAGGTGATCTGGTCCGGCCGGCGGCTCGACCAGATCACCGGGCCCACACGTCATGTCGAGAACCACAAGTGCGCGAGCAGTGCTCGACAATTGATGTGCCAGACGGTCGATACGCTCTGCTGCGGGCAACTCCGCCGACGACGGAGACGGTGCTGATCGACCTCGGCGGCCCTGGCCTTTCGGTACTTTCGGGCCAGTTCGGCCTCGAGCGTCTCGCCGCAGAGCAGCGCGAGACGCTGGGTGGACGGAACGCGTTGGTCGTCGAGGAGCCATGGGTCACAGCGCAGGTGCCCGACGGTTGCGCTGCGGCGCTCGACGACTTCGGCGGAGGCCTCCTGGGAGCGACGCCTGGGAGTACCGACCTCGGTCCGTGTTTCATTTCGGCTGGGGGAGAGCAGCCCCGATTCGGGTTCGATCCGGTCACCTACCGAAACCTGGTGGCTCGTATTGAAGACGTCGAGGGTGTCGAGGTGACCGGTTCAATCGCAGTGTCCTTCGGCATCGCTCGAGTCTCGTACCTTGGCAACCGTTCATGGACGGACTCGGTCCTGTGGAAGCCCTACCCGTTGGGCGAACCATTGGACGCAATGCTGAGCGCCCGAGCCGAGACGATCCGAGGATGGCTCGATGCGATCGGCGTCGAACCGTCGACCATGACCTTCGAGCAAGCGTCAGCACTGGTGGCGCTCAGTTACCGTGGTGAACATGGCTTCAAGGAACTCGCTGGCCGCCTCATTGAAGCTCCGAGCGACAACCTTGATCGGCTGTTCCGCGAGACCTGGTCGCTGTATGGCGACCACCGGGTTTCGCCAGCGTTCCTCGCGTATCTCGAAGAGACCTGCAATCTCGGCGGGGATGCCGGCACACCCGGCGAAAGCGGCGGTGACGCCATCGCTCAGGTGTTTGCGGTCACACGCCGGGCGTGTGGAGCGGTTCCGCGATGGGGCAAGTGGGCGGGACCACAGGCGCTGGCCTCGGAGGGGTGGTGCTTCGTTGTGTCCGACGGCGATGCAGTGTCACCCCCGGCAATGGCGCAGGAAGCGTTCGGTCGCGAACCGACGATCACCCTGGGAGCGAATGAAGCTCACATCGACACTGGTGGACTTGGGCTCTGCGCGGGCTCGTGGTGAGCTGCCAATACCCCTAGGGGCAGCCGCCGTCAGGGGTTGGCAAGACGTACGCCTCGATCTTGTCAAAGGAGTATCCGAAGATGGCAAAGCCCGCGTCGTTTCTCGTCGTTCCGTAGTAGTGGTCGCCACCAGTGGCGTTCCAGTATCGGTAGAGGGGCACGGTGCCTTCAGACGGCGAGTTGTAGTGATACACGAATCCGGTGGAGTAGGGCTCCTGTTGGTAGCCGAAGTAGCTGTAGTCACCACCGTCCACGGTGTAGAAGTGGTCGGTGATGCCTGCGTTCCAGTAGCGCAGCAGCGGAGTCGTGCCTGCCTCCTGGTTGACGAAGACTTGGCCCTGGCATCCTTCATAGGTCCATCCATAGGCCGCCAGAGCTGCGTCGTCGCGAGCGATGGTGTAGAAGTGATCGGTGGCCGTCCCGTTGAAGTACTGGTAGAGCGGTGCGGTGACCTGATCGTCGGCCAATGCCATGTCGCTGTAGGTCACATAGTCCGCCCCGAGTTCCAACATCCGCCGCTGCTCAGTGTCAGATGTTGCGAACCACGTGCCGTCATCCTCCCGAAGGGCCGCCTTGTCGCCGCTATTGAGGTGACAGGCGTCGAGGGTCTTGTTGGCATTGCATGCATATGGCGTGTGCATCAGGGAGCCGTCGGTGCGGTGGTAGTCAGCGGTCGGGCTCAGGCCGAATCCATGGCCGAGTTCGTGGGCGTAGATCGTCGCCTGGCGATTCGCGCAATTGGGATCGCTGCGCTGCTGCGAGACGATGGCGTTCCGACCAGGAATCGTCGCGCCGCAGCGGGTAATCGAGTCGAACCCGACGATGATGAGGAGCTTGCGGGGGTTGGTTGTTGAGCCGGTCCATTCCTTGATGCCAGGCTCGGCGAGAATGCGTCTGGTGATCTCGGCGACTTCCGCCTCGCTATGGCTGTTCCCGTATCGGAAGTACGCCGAGGAGTGCGGACTCGTGACGCGTTGTGCTTTGAGAAGACTGAAGGTTGTACCGAGTTCACGCTGGTACCAGGCCCGGGCGATTCCAGCTCGCGATTGAACAGTGGACACCGATCCGGTGCAGCCGTCGGACGCGCAGAGGAGGATCGGCCTCACCGCGCCGATCGGTTTGGGAGTTGGTTTGGCCGTGGTGGTGGTCGGCGTCGACCCAGTTGGGACACACCCACTCATCGCCACGATGGCGATAGCGGTGATGGCCATTCGGCGGTTCGTTTTCATGTCACGCTCCTCGGTCTCGGATCGGTCCCTGTTCGCACCCTCGTCCCGCGTGTTTTGGCTGTCAAGCAGATCCGATGCCGATCACCAGAATGTGTGGACACCACCTACAGGTGGCTCCGTGGTGGCACGGAGCTGACCGAAGATCCTCATCAAAACGGCTGCAACTGGCCTCCCGGCCCAGGTGTTGGCCTGAGGCGCGTGGCCACGCCGCATGGCTACGCCGTGACGATTGCCTCGACGGGTGCCAGCACGGTGACCTCGTATGAGACGCCGATGGGAATGCGGGCCGCGCCCTGGAGGTGGACGAGCACGTGGCTCACGTCGGGTCGCTGTTCGTTGATAGCGAGTCGGACCGCTACGTCGGCCAGTGCGCAGTTCTCGGGGACATAGAGAACGCTCGCGGCAATCGAGAGAAGAATGTGATCGACCATATCGGTGCGGTAGGCGAGGGTATCGGGAACCCAAAACGGGGTGACGATGCCAGCGGTCTGGCTGCGCATCGTCATCATTCCGCCAGTCTGCGCGGCTTGACGCCCGCCGTACCAGACGATGCCGCGGTGATCGGTGCGGCGCAGGGATTCGCCATTGATGCCGGTGACGAGGTGATCGATTCGGGTCTGAGGGACGACGTCGATGGACAT
>DORQ01000056.1:0-9279 GCA_003514205.1 Acidimicrobiaceae bacterium | reverse complement strand
AATTCGTTGGAGGAGCAGAATTCCCGTGGCGCTCGTCAAAGCGCAAATTGGCGATGTCAACAGTGCCGGGTGAGGAAAGCAGCCACGAGCGGCTACCTGACATCGTGCAACTTCGAGCCCAGAATGAACTCGCCGGACAACCGAAACGCTAGAGAACCCAGTTGCATCCTGGCGAGGGTGGGGCAATCAGGACGGCCTGGATCGACTCTGCTACGAGCGGGTCAGCGCGATGCGTCTCGAACTCTTCGGGCTTCAGGAGCGCCGCCTTGAGCCGCAGGAGGTCTGGCCGTAGCGGACCAGGCGCTGCATCGATGACTCGCTCAAACCCTTGGGTATCGGAGCGAACAGCTTTGGCCGCTGCTGTGCGTGATGCTTCGTTGCCGTGAAGAATCCCGTCGTGTAGCAACGCGGCCCAGGTCGCTTGGCCACGGGTGAAGCCGTTCTCCCAGACGATCACATCGATCCCTTGGACTTGAGCGCCGAGCGCGTCGCAGAACTCTGATCCCGGGGGTTCCCGCGGTGAGCTGCAGGAGCCCAACGCCAAGAGGGCAGCTAGAGGAAAACCGAATCCCAGCGTCTTCATCCTCACGACCCCGGAGCGTACTGCACCACTTCTGGCGGAGGCAGGCGGGTTTGAGGTGGGTTTCAGCCCGCCGCTCAGGTCCCTTGGCAGGTCTTCGACCATTTCCTAATCAGCTTTGAAGCCCAGGCATAGTGGCTTGAGGTCGCCGACACCAGGTAGGCACCCACAGAGGTGGATCGGGTCCACTGGAAACGTTGCTTGGTGAACAGGTCGTCATTGGAGTATCTGGTGATCACGGACTGCAGCTCAGCATGTGTCGCTCGAAGCCGGGCTTCTATGTCCTCCCAAGCGTCGTTTCTGGTTCGCTGGTAGATGGCCTCGTTCAACGCGGGCGTATCGGCGAAGCTGTAGCCCTCCGCTGGAATCACTGGTTTCTCGCCAGCGGATCCGATCTTCTCCCACCGCAGTGTCATCTCGTGCCAGGCGTGGAGGTGGGCGAGGAGATCCTTGACCGACCAATCCTCACATGCCCCGGCCCGCTCGCGTTCCTCGACTGGAACAGCAGAAACTGCCGTCCACAGTTTCTCGAATTCGGTGTCTGCAGCGGTTTGTAGGTCAAGTTTCGTTGTTGGACGTGCCATAGCTCTACTAGCTAGTTCGGTTCAGCAATTGGTGTCTAGGGTCCAAGGTCAACAGAGGTTCAGATTGGGTGCATCGAAACTTGGTCAGAAAACTGTCGAGCGGCTGTCGATTTCGCGACGTCTCGCGCGTCATGATGAATGTCGGCGGTGGTCGCTGGCAGGAAAGGAATTCTCATGAAGTACTTCGTATTGCTTGCTGGTTACGGTGAGATGCCGCTCTGGGAGGACCTGAGCCCTGAGGAGCAGGAAGCGGGATTGGCACAGCATTATGCGTTTGCTGAGGCCTGTGCGGCACGGGATGGTGTGGAGATGCTTGGTGGTGAAGCCTTGGCGGATGTCTCGATGGCCACGACCTTGCGTACTCGCAATGGCGAGCTTGTGGTGACGGATGGCCCGTTCGCTGAGGCCGCTGAACACATTGGCGGCTTCTATGTCATCGACGCGCCGGATCTGGATACGTTGATCGACTTGTGCAAGGTCCTTCCCGCATATGACATGGAAATCCGGCCGGTCCTCGATATGCCCGAAGACGCTGGATGAGTCGTGTTCGGCTGCCCCGCCTGAAACGCCAGCCGAATTGAGGATCGAGGAGGTCTATCGCGCCGAGTGGGGCCGACTCTTGGCCTTGTTGGTATCGCGGACACGGCGCCTCGATTTGGCCGAGGATGGACTAGCTGAGGCCTTTGCTCGTGCCGCCGCTCGCTGGCCGATCGACGGGACGCCTGCCAATCCGGCTGGCTGGCTTTACACAACAGCACATCGTCAGGTCGTCGGACGTATTCGAGCTGAGGCGATAGCGGGTCGCAAGGCGCCGCTGCTTGCGGTGAGCCCCAGTTGGGTGCGACCTGATGATGTGCCGGTGGAGTTGGAGGATGATCGACTCCATCTGATCCTGCTGTGCTGTCACCCGGCCCTTCCGAGTGAGTCGCGCTCGGCCCTCGCGCTACGCCTCGTAATGGGGACCTCGACGGAGGAGATCGCCCGGCTCTTTCTCGTGTCTACCGCGACGATGGCCGCTCGCCTGACTCGAGCGAAGAAGAAGATCGTGCAAGCTGGAATTCCACTTGGCGGTCCATTCGAGGATGAGTTTGGGCTGCGACTCGATGAGGTCTGCCGCACTGTCTACCTTGCGTTCACCGCCGGGTACGCTCCCGGCACTGGGCCTGACCTGTTGCGGGCCGACCTCGCCGGGGATGCAGTCCGACTCGCGACTGTGTTGCACACGCTGCTACCTGAGGCGGCACAGGTTCGAGCGACCCTTGCTCTGTTGTTGTTGCAGCATGCTCGCCGCGCGGCCCGTGTATGCGATGGAGCGCTCGTAACCCTCGCCGACCAGGATCGGTCATTGTGGCGCCAGGAGGAGATTCGTGCCGGCCTCCGGCTTCTGGATGGACTACACACCGAGGTCGGATACGCCGAGGAAGTCCGTCTCCAAGCCCTTATTGCGGCGGAGCACGCGAGGGCCATCGCACCCGAAGCAACGAACTGGGCCATGATCGCCAGTCACTACGCGACCCTTGAGGCAATGACGGGATCAGGGATTATTCGACTCAACCGAGCGGTTGCCGTGGCGGAAGCCGAAAGCCCCACAGCGGGTCTCGCGCTACTCGTTGGATTGGAGGAAATCCTTCCTGGCAACCATCGTGTTGCCGCAGTGCGCGCGGAGCTTGCCAGTCGTGCAGGCAAGCTCGAACTGGCTCAGGCCTCCTATAGGACTGCGATTTCTCTCTGCACTAACGAGATCGAACGAGCTCACCTGATCACTCGACTCGCAGCGCTCCGGACATCCGGATCACTTGAGCGCTGATCCCGCGGAATCCCACCGCCGTCGAACAGTCTTCGGGCCGTGTACCCATAGTCCATTTGTGAGGACGGGTCAGTGCCCCCATGGGGCGCGAGGAGTTGGAGGAGCGCGTCGAGCTGGTGTCGGGCTCGGCAAGTGATGCCGAACTCGCGGCTGTTGCAGACGAGAAGGTTGCAAGACGGGCGATGCTCGCGATCTCGCCGTTGGCCAGTAACTGCTGGCAACGGCTGAGCTTCTGGTTCTCCTCAACGAACCTGTTTGCAGTGCCGGAGCTGCACTCGATGTCGGGGCTCTACATGTTCATAGCGGTGTGGACATCAACTGAGCCGCTGGCTGCAAGAATTGGGCGAACCTTTGCCATCGCCACAGCCGCGTCGAGATCGGCTGCTTCGACAATTGTGTAGCCGTCGAGGCTTGACGATCCGCCGTCGCTCCCCGGTGGAATCCGAAGAGCCACGTTACTGCTGCGCTTCAGTAGATCATTGCCCTCTTGGGAGTTCACCAGCTGACGGGTACTGGTAGCGGGTTTGCGATGTTGGCGCCGTTGTTCGTTGAGCGACCGAGCTCGCCCGACCGATTGTTCCCGAAGCAGTGCACGGTTCCGTCGATCTTCAACCCGCAGGTGTGGAAGCCACCGCCGGCCATTGCGGCGATGTTGGTGAGTCCATCAACGGGCGTGGGTGTTGGGTTTGCCTTGGGGCGTTCGATGTCGTAGCCGATGTTGGTACTGTTGCCGAGTTGGCCGGAGTAGTTGTCCCCGAAGCAGTGCATGGTTCCGTCATTGCTCAGTGCACAAGTGTGGTAGCCACCGGTGGTGATGGCGGTGATGTTGGTTAGCCCGTAGACGGTCGCTGGGAATGGGGTTGGATCGGGGGTTTCGATGGAGGTCGTGTTGCCGAGTGCGCCAGACTCGTTGCTGCCGAAACAATCTACGGTTCCATCGAGCTTCAACGCACAGGTATGGCGACTGCCTGAAGCGATGGCAGTGACGTTTGTGAGCCCGGCCACTGCGACGGGTGTTGACTGTCCAATAACTTGCCCGTTGTAAAGGGCATTGCCGAGCTGCCCGAAGGTGTTGTTTCCGAAGCAGTGCACGGTTCCGTCGCTTCGGAGCGCGCAGGTATGTAAACCGCCTGCAGTGATGGCGGTGATATTTGAGAGCCCCAGCACGCGAGTAGGCGCAGGGGTTGGACTAGAGAAAAAGAAGTGCGCACCATTGCCGAGCTGGCCGAAATAGTTGCCTCCGAAGCAGTGCACGGTTCCGTCATTCTTCAGCGCACAGGTGTAGTTGCTGCCTGCTGCAACGGCCGTCACGTTGTTCAGCCCCGGAACAACTGCGGGTGTAGGGTTCGCACTGGGGCTAGGGTCGATATTGTTTGAATTGCCGAGTTGGCCGTTACTGTTGCTGCCGAAGCAGTGCACGGTTCCGTCGTTCTTGAGCGCACAGGTGTGGCTACCGCCAGCTGCAAGTGCTGTGATACCGGAGAGCCCAACGACGGGGATTGGGGTCGGGTTTGGCACGATGCCGAGGTTCGAGTTGCCGAGTTGGCCGAATTGGTTGCTTCCGAAGCAGTGCACAGTCCTGTCGAACTTGAGGGCGCAGGTGTGCTCGCCTCCTGCGGCGATGGCGAGGATCCTCGGCGACAACGAAGCCGGGGGAGTGGTTGTTGCGGTTGTCGTCGTGGTTGAGGTCGTTGTTGTTGTCGACGTTGAGATTGTCGTCGCTGGCAGTGGAGTTGTCGGTGTCATTGGCGGCGTCGTGGGTGGGGCTGCTGGGGGCGCGGTTGTTTCCGCTGGCACCGCTACTGGGGGAGTCGTTACTGGTGCGCCCGCGGGCGTGGCTTGTGAAGCGTTGTAGGTGTCGATGAGCGCTATAGCCCTACCGATTGGCATCACGACGACCCACCGTCCCCGCTTGCATTGCAGAACGTTTGCTGCGTCTCGGGCGAAGCCGCTGCCAGCGCAACGGCTACCTGCTCGTTGGAGCTTGAGCCCAAGCACGCTGCTTGCATCGCACCCCGACACGACAACGCTCAGCGCCACGAACAAGACTGCCAATCGAACACGTTGGAATTTCATGGCACCTCAAGCTCTTTGGAATAGTGGAATTGTTATTCGGTTTGACGCCCTTGTTCAAGGTGCTTCCTGTCGAAGTTCCACACAGCGATGGTCTGGCCGTTACAAACTGACCCGGTTGACATCGCAGGTCACGCGATGCTGGTCTACTGAAGTGTTGAACTTCGAAGCGATGCTGACTGGCGGTCACCCCAATTCACTAGGCCGAACCTTGGAGGTGGTCGAGGCGGTGCTCGCCGATCGGTCCCGTTTCAAGGAGTTGTATCAGTGCTACTTCAGCTCGGATGAAGTGGTGCGGCTCCGCGTGTCGAATGCTGTGAAGCGGGTAACGATCGAGCATCCCGAGTGGACGATGGAGTTCATCGATGGTCTGCAGTCTGAGGTCGCGGCAATCGATCAGGCTTCCACCCAGTGGACGCTTGCGCTGCTGTTTGACCTCCTTCGGCCCCAGCTCTCTGCGGCCCAACGCGAGCGGGCGCTCGAGATCATGAAGGGAAACCTTGCGCACCATTCAGACTGGATTGTGTTGAACAACTCCATGAAGGTGCTTGGCCGCTGGGCGAAGGAGGATCCTAAGCTTGCGCGCTGGCTGCAGCCGCACGCCGAGCGGCTCGTTCATGATGAACGCAAGTCGGTTGCATCGAACGCTCGCAAGCTCCTCAAGCAGGTAGGCGGGGTCGAGCAGCGAATTCGGGGGTGAGTTTGCCTACTGAGGTTTCGCGAAATTTGTTTACTGTGGCGAGATGCCCAAACTGCCAATGCGCCCTCTGCTGGCGATTTGCCTGTCAGCACTGCTTGTTCTTTCAGCCTGCGATGAGACATCGCCCTATAGCGCCCCGTTCGCGAAGTCAGGCGCCAAGTGTCGTCCTAATGGAGCCTTTGCGAGGACTGATGTGAACGTCTTGCAATGCAAGTCAGGCCGATGGCGAGTCGTGATGAGCCTGACGGCGGCGCGAGATCTGATTCGAGCCAATAGTGCAGCATCATCGACTGTGCCGCCGACAACTGCTCCACCGGCCGCAGAGTTTACGACGGGCTCACTGGATATCGTTGCTGTGGAGGGCAGCCGGATCAGAGTTCAAGGCTGGGCGCACGTTCGTCGCAATGCGATTTTGACACGAAATGGAGAATGGGTGCCTAACAACCCAATGTCCAACGACCCTTTGTTTTTCCTTGTTTTCCCAAACGAATGGGTGTTGCCGAACAACGCCACCCGAACTGATGTCCCACCCGCGGGGGCCAGGAAGGTGCTCCGAGCGTTCGACACCTACATTGACACTGATACGAGAAGCTCGGATCGAATATGCGTTACAGATGTCTCCGCTCCAGTTGGACCCTCCTTCCCCTCCCCAACGGTTCTGTCGCCCTTGACGGCCACTCCGCTCACCACGTCGGTGTGCGTTGATGTAGCCAACCCATCGCCTCGCCTGGTCCAGCCATCCTTCGGCCTGATGAATATCGAATCGGTCACGGTTACCGGTGACGTTGCCGTGGTGTCGGGTTGGGCGCTGAGAACGCACCGCGACTCAGGTATTGATGGCGAGATTGCGCTGGATCTCCTGAACTCAGACTGGGAGGAAATACCCATCACTACGACGATCTCACGCCCTGACGTGGCCGCGGCGTACCCCGGAACGGGCGAGCTTCACGGATTTGTGGCGATGGTGCCGCTACCTCCGCAGTGTCCCTGCACCGTTCGGGCGCGGTACCCCGATAGTTACGCGTTCGAAGACTACGAACTCGGAGACAGCAGCTTGGGGCCTGGCACGATCGGCGGAAATCTCTACCTCCCCACGATCACAGTGAATCGCTAGAGAAGGAACCATCAGGCTTGCTGAACGCAATAATGATCAGCGGATGCGCGTTGGGAGTCGCCTACACCCAATCACCTTGAAGCGGGTCGTGCGATCTCGTGGAGGTCGAGGAGTTCAGCGAGGCGGTATGGGTCGTAACCGCCAAGGCCGATGATGGGCGAGCGCTCGTCTCTGTCGATCATGGATCGAATGAGCGCGATGAGGTCTTCCCTCCGGGTCGGATCGGCGGCTGCCTCGCGAGGGGTGGCACCGTGCAGTGCGGGGATTGATTCGTCGCACCAACCCTCTTCGCCATCTTGGAGCATCTGACGCAGGATTTTGGCGATCTCGGGATCGAGATCCTCCTGCCCAAGCGATCCGGTTGATCCAGGTCTCGGCCCCTCGAAGAGTTCCCGGTCGGTCAGTGCTTCGCCGAGTGGGGTGACGGACTCGTCGAGCAATGTAGCGCCGGGCACGGTCGCGCGAACGAACTCTTCGAGTTCAATCCAGCGCTCATCGGAGTTGGTTGAACCGGTGAGTTCGGTACCCGACAATGCCAGGGTCCAACGGATCCAGGATCTGCCCTGACCCTCCGAGGTTCGACTCCACCTCTCCTCCTGCTCTGACCGACCGAGTGCCTCGTCGAGCGCCCGAACTGCAGCCTCATGTGAGTCGACCTGCCAAACAACCTCGCGAAGCACTAACGGGTCTCCGTCGGTGTTCGTCATTTTCGGACCTGCGAACATCGCGATCACAAAGTCCATGATGTCGTTCGAGTTCGGCTCGGAGTCGAGGAGAGCGAGGCACTGGTCGCGAGCTGAGAATGGAACGTTGATCGGCACGCCCACGATCTGGTCAAGCGTCGCTCCTGACGGCACGGCGCGAGCCAACAAGAGGTGCCCCACTTCGAGACTGCGTGAGCCGGTGCGCTCTCGGACCACGGCCCGCTCGCCGGTTCGAAGGTCGCGCAACGTCAGCGTTGCGCCAGGTTCGACCGCAACGATCTCGTGCAGCGATCGCTCGCAGATCGACCAGGTCGCGGCCAGCCGTTGCTCGTCCTCAGGCAATAGTCCGCCGAACTCCGCGATGAATTCCTCGAATGCGAAATCCTCGACGAGGTGAGCGTCGGCGGCCAACGTGAAGAGATCACCCATGAACTGAGGGTCGAATGTAGAGAGCGTGTGGTGGTCGGGTAACGCCAAGCAGGCGACATGGTGGGAGTGGCAGTAGCTCTGCGCTTTCCACCACAACAACCCGACGCGGTCCTCGAGCGAATCGGGCGTGTCGCGGTTGGCGCAGCATTGCTTGAACTTGCGTCCAGAACCGCAAGGACACCGCTCGTTGCGACCGATGCCCTTCGGCGTGGTGGGCGCAAAGGCTCGCAAGCGGGCACTCACCTGGGGTTCGCCGATGAGGTCAAACCGCTGGATCGCTCCGCGCAAGTCGCCTTGCACGACGAGGAGCTGCGCGAAGTCCTCGATGGCCTCATGCCAGTCGTCAGGGTCGAACATCACCTCGGCTTCGCGGAGCATGTCGAGGGCCTCAACTGGTTTACGCTCGGCGATGAGTAACCGTGCAGCGAGCCAGTTGAGCCCAGGGCGAAGGGGCTGAGCGAGTTCGCGGCAGCGTTCGACGCTGGCCATCACGAACTGCGCAAAAGGATGATCTGGGGCACCGGGATAGTCGCCGAGCACCCGAGCGATAACTGGCGATTCACCAAGCAGGAGGACCGACATGTCGAGCAGGTCCCCGATCGAGGTGTCGGCCCCGGCTGCGTTGCCGGTAGCGATCATGTCGCGCCAATGCCCGTAGGTGAGGACTGCCGTGCCGACCATCTCGGCAGCATCGTCCTCGGCCTCGCCGCGGCCGAACCGGTCGATCAATCCTCGTCCGAGTGCGTACAAGGCAAAATTGGCCTCGGTCACTTCGGGCCCGGCGATCCACGGCGATTTCCAACCGCATCCTGCGGCGGCGACAATGTCGCTCAGCGGCGGTGCCGCTCCGCTCATCGCTCCCTTGTGAGCAGCCAGTAGCTCTATCACGACGGTCTCATCGCCGATGATCCAATTCCCGAGATCGTGCACTTCGTCGTCGGAGTGCTCAGTTTCGGCGTTGGATTGGTCGGCGCTAGCGAACAACATGGGGCGGCCGTGCTCGCGGCCCAGTTCTCCTAGCCACTCCGCCAACTCCCGCGTGGCGGTGGGGGACCAGGCATCAGTCGGATCATCGATCACCTCCAGCACGACGCGTTTGCCGTCCCGTCGCATCTCGGTGATCCCGTGTGCAGTTACCATCGTCCAGAAGTCGTCCGGTGGACACAGAACGAAGTGGCCAGGTGTATCCGTGGACTCCTCCATGTGGAGCTCAACGTCGCGCCACAACACGGAATCGCCAGCGGGCGATCCGAGGATCACCGGCAGGAAGTTGTCGAGTTCGAGCGAT
>DORQ01000076.1:819-13958 GCA_003514205.1 Acidimicrobiaceae bacterium | reverse complement strand
CAGGTTGCAGAGCTCCCAGAGCCCCACTGTGGTCGGTTTGCCATCCACCAGCACCACAGTGTCGCCGTTTTCCTCCTCCCCCATTGCGGTGAGTCGGTAGAGCTCGGTGAGCATTGCCCGGGCGTTGATACCGGGCTTGCACTCGATGGTGATGTTCATCCCCGTGCGGCGGTCTTGGAGGTTCTTGATGTCAGCGATTCCGTTGAGTTTGCCGGTGTTGACAAGCTCTTGAATTCTCGAAATCACGCGCTCTGGCCCAACCATGTAGGGAAGTTGGGTCACTACGATCCCTTGGCGAGACTTTGTGACATTGACGATCTCAGCAGTTGCGCGGATTCGGAAGGAACCCCGACCGGTTTGGTATGCCTCGGCGAGCCCGTCGTTAATGATGGTGCCTCCGGAGGGAAGGTCTGGGCCTGGAAGGAGTGCCATCAACTCAACAACAGTTGGCTTGGGGCGTCGTTGAGTCATCACAAGCTTGATGACTTCGTACACTTCCCCGAGGTTGTGCGGCGGCATGTTGGTTGCCATTCCAACAGCGATACCCGAGGTGCCATTGACGAGGAGGTTGGGAAGACGACCCGGCAAATAGACCGGCTCGTCGCGCTCCGCGTCGAAGGTTGGTTTGAAATCGACGGTGTCTTCATCGATTTCGGCAAGCAGCTCAAGCGCTGCCTCGGACAGGCGACATTCGGTGTATCGGTAGGCAGCTGGACCGTCGTCGAGCGTGCCGAAGTTGCCGTGCGGATCGACCAGGCAGATATTTCTGGAGAAATCTTGTCCCATTNNATCGATTTCGGCAAGCAGCTCAAGTGCTGCCTCGGACAGGCGACATTCGGTGTATCGGTAGGCAGCTGGACCGTCGTCGAGCGTGCCGAAGTTGCCGTGCGGATCGACTAGGCAGATGTTTCTGGAGAAATCTTGTCCCATTCGGGTGAGCGCGTCGTAGATTGCTCCGTCGCCGTGAGGGTGGTACTTGCCCATGGTGTCACCCACCACACCAGCACACTTTCGGTGCGGACGATCTGGCCGGAGCCCGTTTGAGGACATGGAGAAGAGGATCCGTCGCTGCACCGGCTTGAGGCCATCGCGCACGTCGGGGATCGCTCTGGCTGTGATGACCGACAGCGAGTACGCGAGGAAGGACTCGCTCATCTCAGTGGTTACGGGAGTATCGATAATCTCCCGCGCGAAGTTCTGTTCAAAAAGGCCGCCCTGTGAAGGCATGTAGGTGCTCCCTGAGCATTCGAGTTGAGTTTGTTGTCGATCGGCATGCGGCCGGCAACGAACGCGTGTTCGCCTTAGTCTAGGCGCTCGCTGAACCTCGCTGGTGACGCCGGCGGAAACTGGCCCAAGGGGGACCTGGTTGAGCGGGGACCGATCGGGGCGCCTTGGACGAGCGCGATCTAGTCGGCGAGCACGATCTTGGCGATCTGTTCCATCTGTCCGGGGGCCGAGGGATACATCGTGAGAGTCGTCACTGGGCTGTCCTTCCAGACCTGCAATCGCTCTTTGATGCGCCCCAACGGACCCACCAACGAGATCTCATCTGCGAAGGCCGATGGAACTGCGGCGATGGCTTCATCGCGTTTACCTTCGAAGAAGAGGTCTTGAATTCGATGGGCCTCTTCCTCGTATCCCATGCGTGCCATGAGGTCGGTATGGAAGTTCTTGCCTTTGGCTCCCATGCCGCCGATGTAGAAGCCCAACATCATCTTGACGGGAAGGAGTCCTTCTTCAACGTCCTCGCAGATGTTGAAGTTCGCCATCGCTGGGATCTCGAACCCAGGCTTCGCGTTGGCGAGCTGGTCTGAGTACACCTCCTGGCGATACGGCGAGTAATAGAGGGGGATCCAACCGTCGGCGATATCGGCAGTCATGGTGACGTTTTTTGGGCCTTCGGCTCCCAGGTAAATCGGTATTTCTCGACGGTAAGGATGCACGATCGACTTCAGCGGTTTGCCAAGACCCATCGACTCGGGACCGTTGTAGGGGTGATGGAAGAACTCGCCGTCGAAGGCCAGCGGCTCCTCGCGGGCAAGCACGCGACGGATGATCTCCACGTACTCACGAGTGCGTGCGAGTGGCTTGCGGTATGGCTGACCGTACCAACCCTCAACTACCTGTGGCCCAGAGGCTCCGAGCCCGAGAATGAGCCGGCCCTTGGAAAGGTGATCCAAGGTGATGGCATGCATGGCCGTCGCGGTGGGCGTCCGTGCGGAGATCTGAACGACAGAGGTGCCCAACTTGATGGTGGAGGTGTGCCCTGCGAGGTAGGCGAGCGGGCCAAACGCGTCGGACCCCCACGCTTCAGCAGTCCACACTGAGTCGAAGCCGAGTCGTTCCGCTTCCTGCGTTGTCTCGATCAGGTTTGGCGGAGGAAGTTGTCCCCAATATCCCCAGATCAGTCCGAGTTTCATGCTGATGGCCTCTCGCTAGAAGTTCTTGAGTCAATCGATTCCGGGCTTGGCGGGTGCGGAATGACCGGGAGCTACTTGCCTTGAAAGTTGGGTGTGCGCTTCTCTTTGAAGGCCCGGGGCCCTTCCTTGGCGTCCTCTGACCCGAACACATCCCAACCGTAGGTGAACTCGTAGGTCAACGCCTCGTGTTCCTCCATGCCGTTGGTGTCGCGCAGCGTCTTGAGTAGCGACTTCACGGCCAGCGGACCGTTGTTGCAGATGACTGCAGCGATCTCCTTCGCTTTGGCCAATGCGGTTCCGTCGGGCACAACATGGCCGACCAGACCGAGGTCGAGAGCGCGCTGCGCCGAGATGTGTTCGCCGGTGAGCAGCAGCTCACAGGCAATGGTGTAAGGGATCTGACGAGGGATTCGCACGGCCGATCCACCCATTGGATAGAGCGACCACTTCACCTCGCTGATTCCGAATTTGGCGCTCTCACCAGCGACGCGAATTTCGGTTGCTCCGAGTAGTTCGGTTCCGCCAGCGATGGCGGTGCCCTCCGCGGCGAGGATGAGTGGCACGGCTGGTCGCCAGGTGCGTAGAAGGGCCTTCCAGGGAAGGTCGCCATCCTCGGCAAGTCGAGCCTGCACATCGAGGCCGTCCTCCAGAGGTTCATTGGCGTGGCCGCCGGCCATTTCCTTGAGGTCAGCTCCGGAGCAGAAGTTTCCGCCGGCGCCAGTGAGAATGAGGCAGCGGATCTCTGGATTGGAGTCGGCCTCGACGCAGGCGTCGTAGAGGCGCACAAGCATTTCCCCGTTAATGGCGTTCTGACGTTCGGGACGATTGAGGGTGACAATCAGCGTGTGACCGTCGAGTTCGGTGAGTACTGCAGGCATCGGAGCAGGCTATTCCAAAACAGGAACGCGTTCTAGTTGCAGTGATACGGCACGACATTTTCTGCGATTGGTCCGAATGGCCTAGTCTCTCGGCCAGAATTCCTCTTGGCGAGCCCGCCTCGGAGGAGTACGAATACGGTTCGACTCCAAACGAGTTGCGTGGTTGGAAAGCGGGGGCTGCCATGAATGAATCGCACAGAGAGTCAACCTCAGATGCTGGTCGAAGCGACCATGTAGATCCTTTGGTCGTTGGTGCGTACGGGTTCAAGCCCAGATTCCGAGGACGATTGCATCAAGTTGCCTTCTTCGTTTCACTCCCTGCCGGATTCTGGCTACTGGCGGGAGCGCAAACCACCACGGCGCGGATTGCGGTGGCGATCTATTGGGCGAGTCTGGCCGGGTTGTTTGCAGCGAGTTCTTCCTACCATCTATTTGCGAAGTCTGAGCGGGCGGTGACGTGGATGCGCCGGCTGGATCACTCGATGATCTTCGTCCTGATCGCAGGCACCTACACGCCATTCGGTTTGGTTGTGCTTCCACGTGCCTGGGGCATTCCAATGCTCGTGGCAATGTGGGTCACAGCGCTTGCGGGGATCATCATGAAGATGGTTCGGGTCACAGCGGAGCACACGAAGTCGGGGAGCTGGTTGTACTCGGTGCTCGGCTGGAGTGCGGTGATTGCGCTGCCAAAGCTCCTTGACCAAATGGGTCCTGCCCGTATGGCGTTGCTCCTCGGCGGTGGTTTCCTCTACACCGTCGGAGCGATCATCCTCGGCAAACGACGACCCGATCCCCGTCCACGAGTGTTTGGCTATCACGAGGTATGGCACGCGTTCACGATTGCTGCGGGGGCATGTCACTTCGTTCTGGTGGCGATGGTGACCCACTAGGCCTGTTGGTACCGGCCCCGGCAAAAAGGCACTTTCCGGCCAGCAGGTTTTCCCGGCAAACCAACTGCCCTCGATGGTAGGTTGAGGCGAACTCACCCGCCGTTGGACACCACGCTTTCTGCTCTGATCGTCTTGTTGGACCAGAAGGCAACTCGATCGGAATGCCCATGCCCGATAACCCATTGATGCCCGACCCCTCGCTGCTGCTGGGCGAGGATCGTGACAAGAACGTCGCCGAATGGCTGGTTGGTCAGATCTTTGGCGCTCCGACTCCTGACCCGTTCGCCGAGGTCGCCGCTGAGCCCCTTTCTGCTGAGCCAATCGCTGCTGAGCCCCTTTCTGCTGAGCCAATCGCTGCCCTGTCCATTGCCGCTGAGCCGGCCGTACCTGGTTCGGATTCGGCAGACCGTCTGGAGATGAATCCCCCAGGCGAACTTGATGCGCTCGCCCAAGGCCTCTTTGCTCAGTACTTCGGTGACTCGGGGTCTGTTCAGTCCAACCAGTAACTGGCCGATTGGTAACTAGCCGACTGGTAACTGGCTGACCGGCTGCAATCTGCGGCAGGCACCGCTAGCGAAGCGTGGCGCCGAGGACGGCAGCGCCCTGCTGAGTGCGTCGGAAGGGCGAGTTGGTGAGTGCCTGTGTCAAGAGGTCCCGCTCGCCGAACCGCGTGAGGACCCGATCGAAATAGTCCGGCGGTGGGGTGAAGCTCCCTGATTGCAGTACTCCGGCAATTGCGTTGACCGCTCCGTGCACCTCGCCGCGAAACCACGCTGCAGCGGCCCAGAGGAGCGAGGAATGGTGAGTCGGCATTCTTGAGAAATCGAGCCGCGACAGGTCCTCGTATCGGCCTTGGTGTAGCAGGGCCCACCCCAGCGTTGTGTACGCCTCGGTGCTGATTCTTGCGCCGAATCCCTCGGCGATGAGTTGCTGCAATTCGGCAGTCCCGGTGGTGAAGTCATCAGCGAGGAGGTGTTCGTGTGCCAGTCGTGAGCGTTCGCTGGCGCGTTGTCCTGGGGTGATTGCCAGATATCTCAGGTTGGTTGCGACCATGATCCCGAGGATCACGGCAACCCCGCCGCCGGCGAGGTCCATCACGTAGGCGGCCACAGCGGCAAGTAACGCGAATGCGGTGGAGAACAGGGTTGCGAGCGCTGGCCCCTTCTTTCGGGAGGCAAGAATGAAGAGCTCTCGGTTCACGTGGCCCCCATCTAGTGGGAGAATCGGGAGCAGGTTGAGAAAGCTCCACCCAATGTTGATGAGCAGCGACGCGTTGCGGAGAAACGACCAGAACTGGCCGTCCATCCAGAAGGTCATCACTTCAATGATGATTCCGAGCGCAATACCGAAAGCTGGCCCTGCGAGCGAGACGATAATGCTGCGCGTTGGTGTCAGGGCACGGCGTTCTTCGCTGATGGTAAGTCCGCCGAGCCAGCCGAGCTCAACCCTGGGGTGGTGCCCGAACTTTCTGAGCGCCACCACATGGCCTGATTCATGAACAAGCACCGACGTGGTGAGGAGCACTGCCAAGGTGACCAATTCCACGGGGCGATCACGAAGGTGAAACCCAAGCACGAGGATCGCTATGGGAAAGGTCCAGGAGATTCGTAGACGCGTGCCAAAGACAACGAGGTCAAGGCCGGGCGATTTTCGCTTTCGCGTCATCTGGACAGTTTGGCCGAACGGCCGCTCAAAGTCTGCTCAAGCGTGGAGAACGCTAGGCCAACAGGGCCCGTGCGATGGCAACCGTCTGAATCTCGTCCGTCCCAGCGTAGATCTGCAGCACTTTCGCGTCGCGAGCGAGCTGTTCGACCTGAAACTCCGCCATGTAGCCATTTCCGCCGTGTAGCTGCACTGCCTCAAGGGCCACTGCGGTGGCAGCTTGCGCCGAGTAGAGCTTCATAGCGGAGGCCTCCGCGAAGGTCATGGTCTTGCCAGCCATGGAGAGCTCGATGGTGCGGAACACGAGATTCTGCACGTTCATCCTCGCCACTTCCATGAACGCCAACTTTTGTTGGATGAGCTGGAAGTCGCCGATTCGTTGGCCGAACTGAACTCGGTCTTTGGAGTACTGGATGCTGAGCTCCAGGCATTGTTCGATGATTCCAAGTGCCATTGCCGCGACACCGGAGCGCTCTTGCTGGAACGTAGCTTTCGCTCCATCTCGTCCACCCTTTGAAACCTCTTCGGTTTCGCCGATCAGGCGATCCCGGCCGACGCGAACATCGGTGAGGAAGAGTTCGCCAGTGGGGGAGGAGTGCATCCCCATCTTGCGGAGGGGTTTGGACTGCTCAAGGCCTGCCATGCCGGAGTCGAGCACGAAGGAAAGCACTTTGCGGTCTTTGGGGTCGTTGCCTTCGTCGAGCTTGCAGATGAAGACAATCGTGTCGGCATAGGGGCCGTTGGTGATGAAGGTCTTTGATCCGTTGAGCACGTATTCGTCGCCATCGCGGCGTGCAGTGGACAGCATTGATCCAAACGCGTCAGAACCAGAGTTCGGTTCGGTGATCGCCCACGCACCGACCTTCTCTAAGGTCAGGAGTTGTGGGACCCAGCGTTCCTTCTGAGCGATGGTGCCCTTGGAGACGATCGATGCAGCAGTGAGGCCAACTGACACGCCCATTGCAGTCACCATGCCCGGGCAGTGGCGGCACAGTTCGATGATGGGAATCAGTGTGTAGCCCGCGTCGCCTCCACCGTGGCGAGTCGGCTTTGCGTCTGCAATGGCCTCGCCCGCTGCCTCTCGTTTCTCATGGGCAATTCGCTTCGCGAAGTTGTTGCGAGCCAGTTCATCCATGCCGAAGGTGGCGTACATCTTGCGCAGCACGTCATAGGGCGGAAGGTCGCCGTGTTCGAGTTCCTCTTTGATGGGGAGGATCTCTTTGGCAATGAAGTCGCGCATTGCCTGCTGCAGCATCAGATGTTCGTCAGACCACTCGTACATGGGTACCCCGAAGTGCCGTTGCCCGAAATTGGTTTCGGGCGCCTGCTCGTACGGTACTTGACCGACTGGTCAAGTTGTAATCGGGGGTAATCAGCCAGTCGTGTTGCGGAGCGCAACCACCAACCTCATGCCGACATCGAGCTCCTCGAGATCGCACAGCTAGGGGTCTTCCCGCCGAGTGAGGGAGTAGTCGTGCCCAATCCTGTTGTGGCAAGGGCCATCAATGGGCTCACACTATTTCGCCCGGCGAAGCTGCCGCCTTGGGGCTCTGAGGTCAAACGGCCGCGATACTGGAGTATGGCAAGAATCGGGCTCCTTTCACTCTTGGTCAACGATTACGACGAGGGGATCGCCTTCTTCACGCGTTGCCTGGGTTTTGATCTGATCGAAGACTCGGACCTGGGCAATGGGAAAAGGTGGGTGGTGGTCGGGCCCGCCGGTGAGGAATCGATGGCGATCCTGTTGGCGCAACCAAGCGATGATCTTCAGAGTTCTCATGTCGGCATGCAAGCTGGTGGTCGCGTGGCCTTCTTCCTGTATACCGACGACTTTGCCGCCGAACACGAACGAATGGTGGAGTCGGGCGTTCGATTTCTCGAAGCTCCGCGAGTGGAGAGCTACGGCACCGTGGCAGTGTTCGAAGACTGTTCGGGCAACAGATGGGACCTGGTCGAGGACAAGCGCCGGCCTCCGGCCGATGGTGGTAGTCCCCAACTGCACGCCAAGCCGTGGATTTGATGATTCGACGCAATCCAACCTCGACCGGTCCATGCAACGGGGCTCGGCCATCAGCACCACAGCGTCGTCGTTGAAGTATGCGGCCATGACCTCCCCGAGCCCCTTTCGAGTTCAGGCGTTGCCTGCCTCGAACAGGCCACGCTGCCTGCGAGACCTATGAACGTGCGGCTGGTCTCTAGTGCTGCTGGGCGAACGAGATACCCAAGAGTGATCGGCTCACATGATGTGGCAGGCTGTGGTGTGCCGCGAATCGAAAGAACCGTGCAGGTCGGCGTCTCTGCGACTGAGGCATTCGCGGTGTCACAAACGACTGGGCGGCTCAGACTCAAATGGGATCCGTTCATCCGAGAGCAACACCTTCTTGACGGAGCAGAACGGCCTGGCAAAGGAGTACGGACTTCAACGACATCGCGTCACCGTCTCAGGATGATCTCTATGTACACCTCCTACCGCCCCCCGACCCAGGTCGGAATGAAGATGGTGAACGGCCCGAGGTTCTTCGAGGCATTCGGTGGGGGTTGGCAGTTCAAACCTGTGGACGACACCACGACAGAGGCGGTCTGGCGTTACACCTTCACGATCCGGCCGAAACGGCTCGCACTCGTCGGCGACCCGATTGGTGAGTGGCTGCTCGGACGAGACATTGCGGCACGCATCGGGGCATTTGCGGCCGCATGTTCTGATCCCGAAATCGTGGCCGAGGCATTGGTTCAAACCGGGCTTGGACCGTCGGCTTCGTAGTCTCGTCTTGCTACGTCTGCGAGACAGGGCCGGCGCTCGCAGCGGACGCCAGGCCTCGAAATGATCCGATGGTGGGCACCCATGCAGCGGTGCCTGAGATGCTGCCCTCAGCGATTGGCACTACCAGCAGCGCTGCTCCCGACAATTGTGTAGACAATAGCGATGTATGGATGTAGACATGAAGCCATGTCGACCACCACCATTCGCGTGGATAAGGCTACCCACGCGCGATTGTCCGAACTGAGCGAGGCCTCCGGAGCCACACTGATTGAAACGATTCGCGAGGCCGCCGAGGCACTCCGGCGTCAGCGTTTCGCGAGACAGGTCGCTGGGGAGGTCGCTGCCTTGGCCCTGGATCCTGAAGCGTGGGAGGACTACCTCGGCGAGGCAGAGGAGAGCTCGGTAACCGATGGCATCCGTTGATGAGTTCTGGCTCACGGATTTTGGAGACCCCTACCCCGGAGAGCCAGCGTCATCTCGACCAGCGTTGGTCATTGGGCCTCCCGATACCTTCGGACATGGGTTTCCCTTTGCGATTGTTGTTCCCGTCACCACAATTCGCCGCGGCCTTTCCCTTCATATTGAGATCGAGCCAACGATGGAGACCGGCCTCGAAGTCACGAGCTACATCCAGTGCGAACTCCTCCGATCGATCAGCCGCAACCGGCTCATTCACCGGCTCGGCATTATTGGTGACGCGGAGAGTCTTGCCATCGCGCAGATCATACGAACCCTGTTGAACTACTGACGTGGTGTGTGGCGTCGCAGCGAGGGTCGCCTCTGGTCTGGGTCATTGCGATTCTGCGAACTGACGGTCGCCTCAGTCAGCGTCGCACGAGATGGCCACGTGAATTGCGCCGTTCACGAAGCGCTCGCCGCGCCCGAACACAAAGAGCTAGCGGGACAACCACTAGCGAAGCGGGAGCCAGCATGAAGATCGACACTGCTCCTCCGACAAACACGGCGCTACCTGCCGATCCCCTCCACCCCGACCTTACGCAGTTCTCATCTATGCCAACGGCCAATACACACCCATCGATGAGCCACGCCAATCTGAGAAGTAACAGTCCTACTGCAACGAAGGCGAGACCGCATCCGATTCCAGCGACTAGGCGCTTCACATGACCCACGAGATCGAGTAGAGCACAGGCCATGTGGAGTTAGATCAGTGCCCCTTCTGGGAGCCGGCGGAGCGTTGCCCACCGTCGTAGCGAGAGGCCACCTGCGAGGAGGAATGCGAGGATCGACACCACTGCCAATCGTTGAGCAATGTGGACACGAGCGATTCCCGAGTCCCGGCACGCAGTCTGGATTCGGTCCAAGGCGGCGTCGGTGGGCCAGCCGCGTTCCCTGCTCGTCGCCAACGCGGAACCGCAGTGTGTTCCATCGACGGTCATGCTGAACCTCGCGGATGCTGATCCGACAGCAGCAAGCGCTAGAGCGACCACTAACACGAACCGTCCTAGGCTCCACCCTCTCGTGATCGATCGAGCGAGGACGACTGTCTCGAGAGCCAACCCAACGACAAAGAAGGCGATGAGAACTGCTCCCCAGCGGCCATAGTTGCCGGGAATGCAGTTGTCGCATGCGAGCATCGGCCAGATTCTACTCAGGAGGGTCAAGCCATTTCGTCAAACTCATGGGCTCAGAGTCGCCGTTTGGCGGTCAATGGTACGGACTTGCCGAGGCGACCATGGGGCGGACACACCCGCTGTCCGGTTGCGGCTAGCGAAGGGGCGGTGACTTTGCCGTCATCTTCGGGGACGGAATCGTCATTTGGTTGGTGCGACCGGATCCGGCTCGACGACGGCAATGTGATTTCCGCCGGCGTGGCGCATCATGAACATCAGAGGGGCACTGGGCGTGCGCATCGGCTCGGAATCGATGTCAATGCCTCGGATAGCGGCGCTAGTCGCTTCGTCATCCGTTCTCTCGCCCGGAGTATTTCGGGCGATACTCGCGATGTCGGGTAGTTCGGTCGGCCGGGGACTGAGCGATCGCTTCGGGCGTTACGCCGATCAAGGTTGTTTTCCAAGTGCCCGCCGCACATACTTTCAAAGATGGATGTCTGTCGAGAGTTCAAGACCATCGAGGCGAATGGAGAGACCTTCCTTATCCACCTCCGAAGGGAGCGCCCGAGTTCCTTGCTTGGACCGAACTCGTTGCCAAAGATGATCCGAACGTTCCGAGGGCGGCTCCGATGGTTTGTCGATGTTGAATCTGGGACGTCGCTTTTGCCGATATTGAAGGAGCAGTTCAGATCGGAAGCCGATGCCCGGCTCCGGGCCGAGGAGATCCGCCAAGGGCTTATTGACGGAACTATTCGAATTCCGCGGTTTCCGGCTGTGCGATGGCGCCGGCGCTCCATGAGTAGTCCGGCTCCGAAAGGATAGTTCTTCAATTCTGTCGTGCTGGTGCCGGGAAGGAATGGTGCCTCAGATGGGACGTGAATCGAAATTGGCCCCCTTTCGGGGAGTTGAGCACTTCTGTGCGTCCCTGCTGCTCTCTGTTCAACAGTCGCCGTCATTTTTGTGGCCTCCGGTGTTGGCTTGTCATTGCCGATAGGTTGCGCCTATCAGGTAACCGCCGTCGTCCCGATGCGGCACGTTGCGCTTGAATACGTGATCACCCCACTGTCCCCGCCGACGGCCGCTGTCGCTGGTGGGTCGGTGGTATCGGCGATGCACTACGTCGGATGAGGTGGTGCCGACCAGTCGAGATAGCCGATAATCAGGCTGGTCGCACTTCCTATGACTATCGGAAGGTGCAGGAGGTAGCGCGTCCAGATTGGGTTGGCCATCCATCGTTTTCGGTCAGCCCATGGGGCGCTCTTGGGAACGACCGTATGCTGGCTCTGGGAGTGGATACGACAACGTGCCATTCAGCATCCCGATCCGACGTCGCGGCCGCTGACCAGAGCAGCGGGCGGGAAACACGCGTGACGGTTCAGGTGGCGGAAGGTTCGGGTCGAAATTCGGGTTGAGCAGATACTCGCCGGGCGTGCTGTCGGGGCCAACCGTCAAGGCGCCAATGATCGCGCCGGGTGGAATGGCGCCGTCCCGTCGTCAGCCAGTGGCGATCTCGGCCACGGAGCCGTTCGGGTATGCCCTCGCCTCAGCGATGACCTCAGGAAGTATAGGACGTGCGCGCTTCTTTCGTCGTCCGAACATGTGAGTCGACGGTAGCGGCATTCGGGGGTCGGCGCCCCAGATGCCGGTGTCGCTGATCAGGCCTAGGTGAGCGAAGAGCGAATCGCGGGCCGCATAGTCGAACGCTCTTCGGGCACAGCGCCGGTGGACTAGAGGGAATTTCACTCATCGATGGCTCTGAGCCGAGGTCGTGTTCGCTGCGGCACTGTGGACCATTTCGGCTGACTATGGACGAGGCGCTGGTGATCAAACGGGATTTTGAGAAGTACGCAGCTGGGAGGATCGCGGAGATCGAGGACGAAGAACGCTCGACCAGCTGACGCCAAGCCGACCGGGCCACGGTTCGGGAATGACGTCTGGTCGCATCGCTGCGCAGTAAGCCCCACGGACGATCGGCTCAGCCCAGAACCTTTCCGACACTGCAGCTCGCAAAGTCGGCGGCATTGCGGCCCCTGATGGTGGGCGGTGGGTCCTGACCCACGACGCACGCCGCGATCGTGTCACCATCGGCCCATGCAGCGAAAGAGGACGACGGGTAATTCGCACGGCTGAGGGTAACGGCCGTGTCTCGCCATTGGCCAGCCCGGTACACCTGGACCTTTCCGCTCTGTAGCAGTCGGCTGAGCTGCTGTCGCGCTGACACTGAGTGGGCTACGGCCTCAGTGGAATCATCGACTTGCCACACCCTCTCTAGGGTCGCGCGTGCCTTGGCTCTACCGTTGTCGGTGAGCCAGACGATGGCATCATCCAGGCACCTGCTCTCTGTTGCGCCGGGCGGGGGATCGAACGTGAAGGTGGCCTGGTCTGTCGTGGCCGGTCCGAGTCCGGCCGACGTGATCTCGAGCCTTCCGTCGACCACTCGCCAGAGGTAGGTTTCCCCGCCAAGCACGCACGGCGCGCCGAGATCGGTGGCACGAGTCCTTGTGACGACGGCCGTTGAGTTGGTGACGACCAGTTCGCCCGGCAACCCGACTACGAGACCGGCAGTGCTTCGGCCGATCACCGCGGGGCCGTCGGCGTCATCGGGCGGTCCATCGTCCACTCGTAGAATGGCCCGAGCCACGTCGCCATCCCAAGGTGCTGAGAAGATCGCGTAGGTGAGTGTGCTGCAATCGGTGCCGCAACGGGCCTGCGAATATCCCGAGATCGCCCAACCTTGGTCATCGGCGAACAGGCCGGCTTCTTCGAACTGACCGAGGTCAGCCACTACTTTGCCGTGCCTGCGCGGCTCGTTGGCCGGGCGGCTGGTGAGGGTGACGCTCTTGCCTTGCTCGATGGTGAGAATTCTGTCGACCCTGAGTGCCGAATTCTGGACCGGCAATGCGGCATCTAGCGAGGGTTCGGTTAGGTCCGCCACCGCTCCGTCGTTCTTGCCGCTG
>DORQ01000076.1:0-518 GCA_003514205.1 Acidimicrobiaceae bacterium | reverse complement strand
CGAGTCGGCCCCGAGGTTCTAGATCAGCCATGATTCTCACGTGACTTCTTGGAGGGACTCGGCGTCCCAGCAATCACAGGACGACCTCGACGGTCTACTGAACTCGGCGCTTCCGTTTGCCCAGCAGATGCTCGACAAGAACGGTGAGTTCTTTCCGTACGGCGTGGCGCTCGATGCGGAGGGCCCAATCGAGATGGTGGCTGGATGGACCGGCTCAGAGCGGCCACCGAGCGCTGAGGTGCTGCAGGTGATTGGCGATGCTCTCCGGACGAGGGCAGCGACCCTTCGGGCAGTCGCGATAGTTGCCGATGTGCTAACCGACGGCTCGGAGGCGATCCGAGTTGAACTTGAGCACAGGGAGGGCGCCTCGATGACGGTGCTCTTGCCGTACAAGAAGCGACGTTTCGGTCAAGGAATCGAGTACGGCGATCTCGCAGCTGGCGCGACACACCGCCGAATCTGGTCGACGGACTGAAGACTCACCCAAGCGACTATGGCGGAATGTCGTATGAGGGCCG
>DORQ01000021.1 GCA_003514205.1 Acidimicrobiaceae bacterium | reverse complement strand
TCAGGCGCGGAGCACAGAGCACGCTGGACAGCACACGACCGCAGCGGTCCAGAGAACCTGGGAGTGGAAAGCCCTCGCTAAAGTCTTCACATTTCACCTCTAACTCTGTATACTGACGACTCTAGTTCTGGAGTCATGATGCCCACACTGCTCACTGCCACCGCTCATCGACATGAGGCCCCAGCTCCGGCCGCGCTCCTCGACAGTTATGAGCGTCAGCGGCTCACTGGGTCTGCGCTAGCTGCCACCTCTTCGCTCGCCTCCGCCTGGCAGCTCACCGTTGATGAGGTATGTGCGCTACTCGGCGGAGTTGCTCCCAGCACATGGCATTCCTGGCACAACAAGGCACCCGCCGATCTTGGCATCGATCGACTCATGCGCATTTCCTACCTGTTGGGGATCTATTCAGCGCTTCATGCGCTGCACCAAGGTTCACTTGCCGATGAGTGGATCAGGCGACCCAACACGAACCGGCTGTTCAATGGCAGCACTCCCCTTGAGGGTCTTATTGTCGGCGGCATACCTGCAATGGTGGAGGTTCGAGCGCTGCTCGACTCACGCCGTGGCGGAGGATGAGCCCTCCTGCTCGCGTGGACGACTGGCCTCCCATGACCGATGGAGCGTGGGACGAGACCCATCGCCTCATTCTTGCCACGTACGCAGCGACGACCGACTCCTACTTCGCTGCACTGGTGGGCAATCAGGAGGATATTGCGCTTCTTCAGGAGCTCGCCGCAGCGACCAACTCCCGACTTCGAACTCAGCGGGATCTCAGTGGGCTAGCCATCGGTTCAGACGAGTTGGTCTTCAACATTGACTATGCGCACATCATCAACGGATCGTTTTGTTACCCGGGTCAAGGAGGACGCTTTCACGACCGAACCCGCGGTGCCTGGTATGCGGCCCTTGAGATCGAAACCTGTCTCGCCGAGGTGATCCATCACCGGTCTACCCACTTGGCTGAGACTGGCTGGCCGCCTGATGTGGTCGATTACCAGGACTACATCTGCGCTTTGGCGGGGCGGAACTTTGCGGACCTTCGCACTTCCGATGCACGGACGGAACCGCTCCTTGATCCCGACAACTACCAGCGATCGCAGGAGCTTGCGTTGTCGTTGTTGGGCCAAGGCGCCATCGGTGTGGTGTACCCCGCAGTCCGTCGCTCCGGCGGGACCAATGTTGCGTGCTTTCGGCCCGCGGTAGTGGCTCCTGTTCACGAGGGCCGCCGCTACCGGGTTGAGTGGACAGGTAGCGAGCCCCCAACGGTGACGCCGTTCTGATCTGGATGCAGGTTCCAGCGAATTGAGGTCGTCAATGCTCGGGCCACCTAGAGAGGGAGGTCAGCTCCCCCAAACTGACCTTGGAGCCATTGCGTGAGTTCAGTCCACACCCCAGTGACCTGGAGGAGCCCGATCACAATCAACATGACGCCTCCGACTCTCATGATGGCAAGCGAGTGCTTCCGAACGGATCGAAACACATGCACCGCTCGATCAAAGGCAAGTCCGGTTGCCAGAAACGGTGCACCGAGCCCGAGGCAGTAGAAGAACGACAGCAGAGCCCCTCGAGCGGCAGATGTGCCGTTCGAGGAGGCAGCCAGCCCGAGCACAGCACCCAATGTCGGGCCGATACACGGAGTCCAGCCAAGAGCGAAGGTGATCCCGAGCAATGGAGCGCCCAAGGCCCCAGCTTTGGGGAGTTTGTGGATTCTGCGCTCCGTGTTGAGGAAGGCGATATTGCCAAGCAGCCCGGAGAAGGTGAGGCCGAGCAGGATCGTAATGACACCAAATATCCGGGCCAAAAGGATCTCGTGGTCCCTCATGAGTTGTCCAAAACCCCCGAACAACGCGCCAAAGGAGACAAACACCACTGCGATACCACTGACGAATCCGAGCGTACCGAGCATCACCCGCACCATCTCAGCCCGCCGAGCGGCCCGACGTGCCAATGGAGAGTCCTCATCTCGGGAGGTCTCGCCTGCAGCATTCGATCCGGAGACTCCCGAGACGTAGGAGAGATATCCAGGCACGAGCGGGAGCACACAGGGTGACAGGAACGAGACGAGCCCACCCGCCATTGCCAGTGGGGCGGCAATGAGGAGGGAGCCATCTCGAATGTTGTCATTGATTCCGGCGAAGGCCGTCGCAATGTTCGACATGCTATTTCGACTTCTTTGCAGATGTGAGAGCCTCTTGAAGCTCTGACTGCTCGAAATCAACAGCACCTGCAAAGGAGCCAACTGCGGTGCCGTCTCGGGCAAGCACCACCGTCGTTGGAACACCGATCGCTCCGAAGAAGCGCTTGAAGCCATTCTTTGGGTCACTCCAAAGTTCCGCCTTTTCGAGACCGCTTCCCTTCAGTTTCTTGTCGATCTCGCTCCTTGGGGCATCAATATCGAGGTTCACTGCAACAATGACGACTCCCTCGGCCTCCTTGGATGTGGAGAACTCCCCGAGTCGCTTGAGTTCCTTCTCACATTCTCGACACCAGGTTGCCCAGCTGACCAACACGACTGGCCGTCCGATGAACGCTGCAGTCGAGACTGGAGTCTTGTTGTAGAGGCCACGCGCCTCATATCCAGTAGTGGTCGTCGTGCTTCCGCATCCGCTGACAATCAGCTGAAGCGAAAACATCAGCAGACAAGCAAGCACAACGCGTGGAGACTGGGGCCGGCGGCCTTGGGGCTGCAGGCCTT
>DORQ01000297.1:11210-13512 GCA_003514205.1 Acidimicrobiaceae bacterium | reverse complement strand
GAAGCACCTGAAGCCAACTCCTCGGACCCCTACGAAACCAACGAAGCGGATTCAGACGATACCGATGAGGTCCTCGCAGCACTCCGAGTTTCCGTCGCAGTTGTCGAGTCGCGAGACGCCTATCGAGAAGAGCTCATGGCTCGGGTTGGTGTCGGCGTAGCGCCGTTCCCGAACGTCGAAAGCCTTGCATCTTGCCTCACCGGAGCAGTGCCAGTAGTCATCATTCTTGGTCCGAGTTGCGCTACTCCCGAGTCGTTGCAAGCGATTGAGCAGCTCATCAGTCACTTCCCTGCGCTCGGAGCGATCCTCGTTGTGGAAGAGCTCTCTACTGCCTTGTTGCAGGCGGCACTCCGATCAGGAGTGAAGGATGTACTGACCCTTGATGGGAACCAGGACGAACTGATGGCCGCGGTGCAACGAGTAGCGACAGCGCTCGACGCGATTCCTCGCAAGCGCCGGGTGGATCCTTCAGAACCTGGGCTTGATCCGGACAATCCCAACCGCCCGCCCGGCCAGGTCATCACGGTCTTCTCGACGAAAGGCGGATCCGGAAAGTCGGTTGTGGCAACAAATCTCGCGATTACATTGGCGCAACGCGCCGAGGGTCGAGTGTGTCTCATCGACGGTGACCTTCAGTTTGGCGATGTTGCTGTCATGCTCAAGCTAACGCCTCATCACACCATTGTTGACGCCGTGAGTTCCATTGAACGGATGGATGCACAGTTCCTCGAGTCATTGCTCGTCACCCATGAAGCCTCGGGTCTGCAGGTGCTTCCGGCGCCATTGGAGCCGGCCTTTGCCGATCAGGTTGGCGCGGCCGAGATGGTCCAGATTGTGGAGCTTCTGCGCACCATTTGCGACTACGTCGTCGTCGACACACCGGCGTATTTCAACGACGTGGTGTTGGGGATGGTTGAAGCCAGCGACAAAGTCGTTCTCGTGGCCGGCATGGACATCCCAAACATCAAGAACGTGAAGATTGGGCTCCAGACGCTTCGGCTGTTGAACACTCCAATGGAGAAGCTGCTCCTGGTACTGAATCGTTCGAATTCAAAGGTGAAGCTGGATATCTCCGAGGTGGAGCGCACGCTTCAGGTCAAGGCAGATGTGTTGATTCCGTCTGACGTCCTGATCCCCCAGTCTGTGAACAAGGGGGTCCCCGTGGTGATCCATGCTCCGAAATCGCCAGTCGCGAAAGCGCTTGCTTCCATGGCTGATCTCTTCCTTCCACAGGCCGCAGCGCAGCCGCACTCGACAGGTAGCTCACTGCTACGCCGTCGGTCCTAGTCCCACGTTCACTATCTCGTCCCGGTTGGAGTTTCCAGGTGTCTTTGTACCAACGTCTCAATGAAGCGAACGCAGCAGCGGGTTCACCGCCAGCTGGACACGCGCCATCTCAGCCACCTCCGGGGCGACCGAACCCTCCCGGTGCTGCACCAAAACCGCCAGCACCAGAGTCAAGCGCGCCCGTGCGAAGAGATCCGTTGCTGGACGAGTTGCGGCAACGAATCCATGGGCAACTGATCGAGGACCTTGGGCCGATCCTCTATGACAACCGCATGTCGGGCACCGACCTTCGCTCGAAGGTGCACGATCAGCTGATTCAAACGCTCTCGGCGGAGAAGGTGCCCCTCTCGGCGGCCGACAAGGCACGACTGATCCAGGAGGTGACCGACGACATCATCGGATTCGGTCCTTTGGAGAAGCTCCTCAACGAAGAAGCAGTGACCGAAATCATGGTCAACGGGCCAAACATGGTCTACGTGGAACGTGCAGGCAAACTGGTGCGCGACTCAACGACCTTCCTCGACGAGGCACATCTTCGGCGGGTGATCGACAAGATCGTTTCCGCTATTGGTCGACGAGTTGATGAATCCACACCAATGGTCGATGCTCGACTCCCAGACGGCTCCCGTGTGAACGCGGTGATTCCGCCACTGGCCATTGGGGGATCGTTTCTGACGATTCGAAAGTTCTCGACGGATCCACTTCAGGTTGACGACCTGATCCGGTTCGGATCGCTGAACGCTCATGCCGCGAGATTCCTTCAGGCCTGTGTTGTCGGCAAGCTCAACATCGTTGTCTCGGGTGGAACCGGTTCCGGAAAGACGACACTGCTCAATGTGTTGTCGTCGTTCATTCCGAGTGATGAACGTATTGTCACCATCGAGGACGCCAAGGAACTCCAACTCCATCAGGACCACGTGTTGTGCATGGAGTCCCGACCGCCCAACGTCGAGGGTCGTGGCGAGGTCGCGATTCGAGACCTCGTCAAGAACTCGCTTCGTATGCGCCCTGACCG
>DORQ01000297.1:6144-10999 GCA_003514205.1 Acidimicrobiaceae bacterium | reverse complement strand
GGCCATGACGGCTCGCTGACAACCTTGCACGCGAATACTCCACGTGATTCCCTCGCTCGTCTTGAGACCCTGGTGATGATGAGCGGATTCGACCTTCCAGTTCGAGCCATTCGTGAGCAGGCCTCAGGGGCCATCGACATGATCGTGCAGCTGTCCCGGTTGCGTGATGGCAGCCGTCGAGTGACTCACATCACTGAGGTTCAGGGGATGGAGGGCGATGTCATCACCCTGCAAGACGTATTCCTTTTCGATTTCGGCATGGGTGTCGACGAGCACGGAAAGTTCCTTGGTCACCTGAAGGCGACTGGGGTGCGTCCAAAGTTCACTGAGAAGCTTGCCGACCAAGGCATTCGGCTCGGCCCAGAGGTCTTCACCGGCGGCGACATGGGTCGTCGCGCAGTTGGGAAGGGCTGATCACATGAAGGCTCGCGTATTCTCGGCCACCATGGTGGCAAGCGCGCTGTTGTTGATTGCGCCTGCAGTGGCTGCAACAGCGTCCATCGAGCGTGAAGTTCCCGTTGGGGAGCTTCGGGTGATCGACGCGAGCGCTGGCAAGTTGAACATCGACGCGTTCTACTCGGGAACGGGCGATCCTGAATCCGCCAGCCTCACAGTGGATGGCAAAGCAGTCAAGGTGAAGGCAACCTCCCTTGGCGAGTCGGGCGTGGATTCCTCTGCTGTAGTCGTCGTCGACAACAGCAGCACCGTGAGCAATGGAACAGCGCAACTCGCTGTTGGCGCGGCGATTTCGTTGAACCCCGGTGAGGGCCAGATCGCTGATGTCGGCATCGTCGCCATTGGCGGGGGTGCGAGTCGGGCCGCCGTTGCTTCCCCCTCTGCCGAGTCACTACGGAACTCAGTGGAGTCGTTGCCTCCCATGGGCCAAGCGAGTCTCTGGGACGGCGTTTCTTTGGGCGCATCCATGTTGAGCTCGACTGGTCAACACCAACGGAACCTCATCATTGTTTCTGCCAGTCCTTCAGTCGCAACAGGGTCCTCGTTCTCCTCGGCGCTGGCACAGGTGCAAAAGACTGGCGCCACCGTTCACGTCGTCGTTCTCGCTGGGAGCACAGCTGATATTGCGGCCCTTCGACAGCTCGTTTCGGCCACCGGCGGCACCGTGCAGGTCGGCACCGACGACGAGTTCAAATCAATGTTCAAGACGATCCGGACTCGGATTGAGCACCAGTACCGCTTCACAGCGGTCAAGGTTCCGCCGTTGACGACGGAGCTTTCCAATGCGGTGCTGAAAATCGGCCCAGACGAACTACGAGCGAGCTTCCGTCCCGGCGTTGTCAACGTGGGGGCAGAGCGTCTTGTGTACGTTCCAACCGCTGCCGAGATGGGCGCTACTGCGGGAAGCCCAGTCCTCAAGATCATCATTGTCGTTCTCGTGGTCTTGGCCTCAGGCGGAGTGCTACTCGCTGTGGGTCTGCTCTTCGCGAAACGATCTGGCGGCCTCGATACTCACTTGAAGTACTACGAAGAGGGATTCAACGCGACTGGCGTGGCTGAATCTCAGACCACTGTCTTGGGCAAATCCTCAGTGGTTCAGGCGGCAGTCAAGGCAACTGAGGAGTTCGGCGAGAAGCGTGGCCTTCTCGTCATGGTCGCCAACAAGCTCGAAGGTGCGGACCTGCCCCTTCGACCTGCTGAAGCGCTCGTCGTGTACTTCGGCATCGTGATCGCGTGTGCGCTCGCAGGGTTGGTGCTGGTCGGAGGACCTCTCGGCTTGGCAATCGGTATTCTCCTATCGCTGGCATCTCCTGGCTTCATCGTCGACTTTCTGGCGAAACGCCGCCGTAAGAAGTTCAACGCTTCCTTGCCAGACATGCTCTCCTTGCTCGCTGGCACACTGAAGGCCGGCTACTCGATCGGCCAAGGGTTCGAGGCAGTCTCGAAGGAAGCAGATGAACCAATGGGTGCGGAGCTTCGACGAGCAGTGAGCGAAGCTCGGCTAGGTCGTCCACTCGATGAAGCACTCGGGAGCGTGGCAACTCGGATGAGAAGTGACGACTTCGAGTGGGCCGTGATGGCAATCAGGATCCAACGAGAGGTCGGCGGCAACCTTGCAGAGCTTCTCTTGACTGTTGCCGACACGATGACCCAACGGGAGCGGTTGCGTCGAGACGTCAAGTCGCTCACCGCCGAAGGAAAGATGTCCGCAATCATGCTTGGATGCCTCTCCCCGGTGCTTGGGGTGGTCATGTACACCATGAACCCGGACTACATCGGCAAGCTGTTCAGCGGCCTTGGCATCTACATGTTGGGTGCCAGCTTGGTCATGGAAGTGATCGGGTTCATCCTGATGAAGAAATGCATCACGATCGAGGTATGACATGACCCTTCCACTTCTCATTCCAATAGCGCTCATCGTGGTTGCAGTTGCAGTCGCTGCCTTCACGCTTCTCAACGGCTACTACGAGAAGCAGTCAATGCGGGAATCGCTTCGGAGCATTGATGGCTACGACCTCGAGTCCCAGAGCGTGCGCAGCGCCCGCGAGGAGGAACTCGATGAGAACCTTGTGAGCCGAGCGCTGCTTCCTGCAGCGGCTGGATTGACCCAGATTGCAAGAAAGCTCACTCCTGGCGGCTACGCAGACAAGATCCGCGGTCAGTTCATTTCCTCGGGAACGCAAAACCCTGACTCGGTGGATCGTTTCCTTGCGATGAAGGCCGTGCTGATGCCCCTTGGCGTCCTTGTGGCCATTGCGAACTACATCTTTGAACCCATCACCGACGGATTGATGAACATCGTCCTCACCGGAGTGATTGGATACGGCTTGGCAATGGGGCCCGACCTCAGACTCGGGCGTTCTGTCGAGGCTCGCCAGAAGAACATCTTCAGAAGTCTCCCCGACACGTTGGATTTGCTCACGATTTCTGTGGAGGCAGGGCTGGGTTTCGAGCAGGCTCTCGACCGCGTGATCAAATCAGTTCCGGGTCCACTCGCAGATGAGTTCGCCCGTATGCTCGGCGAGACGCGAGCTGGCGCTGCGCGGGCAGATGCGATGCGGGCGATGGAGGAGCGGTGCGACATCCCCGAGTTCCGAGCGTTTGTCCTTGCAATCATCCAGGCTGATGCATTTGGTGTGTCGATCGGTCGGGTGCTTCGTGCCCAGTCCGATGAGATGCGGATCAAACGACGCCAGATCGCTGAGGAGAAGGCTCAGAAGGCACCGGTCAAGATGCTCATGCCAATGGTGTTCTGCATCTTTCCCTCCTTGTTCGTGGTCATCCTTGGGCCGGCTGCCCTCAACATCATGGAGAACTTCGGTTCCTAGTCATCATGGCCGCTGTCGAAGGATCAATCGCGAGCGCTGAGGAGATGGACCGAGCGGGTTTGCCCGAGACTCCTGACAGCGAGAGCCCGAACACTGGCCCGCTGAACTCCTCGGAGGCTCAAGCGCCGATGAGTCTGTTCTCAAGGATCTGGTGGCCACCGATCCTCGCGCTTGGCGGCGCACTGTATGGTGCTCGGTCGTTGACCGACAACAGCTTTCTCACCCACCTCGCCACGGGTCGGCTCATACTTGATGGTCGCCTCCCACGCGTTGATCCATACACCTTCACAGGCGGGGGGAGGCCATGGATAGCTCAATCTTGGCTCGCCTCCTGGCTGTACGCGGTGCTCGAAGACATTGGTGGGGCGTTCGCCATCCGAGCGATGATCGCGGCTGTTGGTGCGCTTCTTGCGCTCGGCATTTGGCGTTTGTCGGCACCGGTGAAGTCGGTGGGCCTGCGTCTGCTAGTCGTCGTGTGCGCACCGGCAATCGGTGGCTCTTGGTGGAATGAGCGTCCCCAGATTCTCGCATTCGCGCTCGTTGTGGCCTGTGCGATCGTGCTCGTCGAACGCCGCAGCTCGTGGTGGCTACTGCCGATGTTCGCGATCTGGATGAACGTTCACGGGTCGTTCCCCCTTGGTGGCTTGTTCGTCTCGATCTGGGCCGGAACGCAGCTGATCCGCACGAGAAGGGTTCAGAGTCTGCTGCCGGTTGGGGCACTCGGTGCAGGTATCGCCCTCGGGACACTCTTCAGTCCCTATGGGCTTGAGTTGGCCTGGTTTCCCGTCAAGCTCCTCAGCCGTGGTGAGCAGCTGAAGTTCATGGCCGAATGGCAGCCGCTTCGCCTTGATAGCCCCACGGCCTTCCTCTTCGTCGCCGAAGTGCTGGTGCTCGGATACGTGATGGCGCGAGAACGCGATGTTCTCGGCATCTGTGCAAGCGCGATCTTTGTCGTATTGGCGGCAACTGCGGTTCGCAATACTGCACTCGCGGCCATTGTGATGATTCCCTTTGCTTCCAACAGCCTGAGCCGTCGGGCGGAGCGGATTGGGGCTTTGCCCGAATCCACCTGGTTCGGTGACAACCACCGGGCACGGCAACAGCCTGGATGGCGGGCGACTGCGAGCGCGTCGGTGGCAGTGGCGCTGCTCGTTGCGCTCTTTTTGGTTCGAACCCCTGGCTACGCCTTGGACGACTACCCAACACGAGCCGTGAGCTGGATGCAGGCCCGATCCTTGGTGGCGAACCCCGGGATCAAGGTGTTGTCCACCGACTACACCGGCAACTACCTGGAGTGGCGCTACGGAGCAAGCGCACAAGCGTGGATTGATGATCGCGCGGAGCTGCATTCGGTGGACTTGGCGAGTGACTACGTGCACCTGTTGTTAGGCAAGGGCGAGACCGAGGAACTCCTGGAACGTAATCCGCATGATCTCATTCTGTGGCCCGAGGAGCTGCCACTCGCAAAGTTCCTGGAATCCTCAGCGGAGTACCAAGTTCTCACGAAGGTCGATGGGTACCTGGTTGCCTGTCGAGTTGGCGGATCGGTGAACTGCGCTGGGATCTAGCGC
>DORQ01000297.1:0-5866 GCA_003514205.1 Acidimicrobiaceae bacterium | reverse complement strand
CCGAATAGTCCAATCCCGATGCTGCCCACAGGCGAGGGAACATTGAGATCGGTGTGAATCCCGGGAAGGTGTTGATCTCGTTGAGGAGCACGCCGCGGGTTGGGTGTACAAAGACGTCGACCCGGCTGAGCACCTCGCAGCGCAGCGCCCGATAGGCCGCCAACGCGACTCGTTCGACCTCGGCCATTTCGGCCACCGTGAGCTCCGCAGGAATGATGAGTTCAGCTGCATCGTCGCGGTATTTGTCCTCGTAGTCGTAGAACTCGGCACCGGCGCGAATCTCGCCCGCCACTGAACATCGAGGGTGCTCATTGCCCAAAACCCCGATCTCGATCTCTCGACCATCAATGAACTCTTCAAAGACGAGGCGCTCATCGAATCGAAGGGCTTCAGTGATTGCGGAGCGAAGTTCCCGCTCATCTCGCGCCTTTGAGACTCCCACTGAGGAACCCATATTGGCTGGCTTCACGAAGATCGGAAATCCGAGGCGGTCGACCATCTCAGCGCACCACTGCTCGGAGAGCTCCCACTCAGTAGCCGTGGCGAAGGCGGCCTGGTTGATGCCATGGAGGGCCAAGACCTCCTTGGCCTTCGCTTTGTCCATGCTGAGCGCAGACCCAAGCACCCCCGATCCGACGTAGGCGACCTGTGACAGTTCCAGGAGCCCAGCAATGGTTCCATCCTCACCGTTGGGGCCATGAAGGATGGGGAGAGCAACGGTGGGGATGTCGGCTCCTGATGCCTCAATGGTGGCGAGCACATCCATGTCGGTACCCTCAACGGGCAGTCCGTGGGAGCCCAACTCGTGGAGGTTTCCGCCCCTCAAGAGCTCAACAGCCTCCTCTGCGTGGGTCCACCTGCCTGTGGTACTAATGCCGATGGGGACCACCTCATATCGACTGCGATCCAACGCGGCCAACACGTTGGCGGCCGACACCCTCGACACATCGTGTTCAGCGGATTGTCCGCCGAACATCACGAGCACGCGAACGCGGGGCGGCAGAACGGTGGGTGCCGGGAGCGTGCGATGGGCGAGGAAGGGTTCGACCCGCGAGGTGGACTTGGAGGGTTCTGCCATTCCCCGATCCTAGTTCTGGTGCTGGTCTGCCCACTGCGGCCGACAGATGGCAGACTCCTTCGATGCAGTTCACACTCCCCGAACTCCTCCTCGCCACCACGGGGCAACTCCACCCCCCAGAGAACCCCGCCGCCCAGCCCGGCTCCTCAACGCTCAATGCGAGTGGGGCAGAGTCCGATGCGATGGTCACCTCGGTGACGATCGATTCGAGAGCGCTTGTGCCCGGCTCACTTTTTGTTGCAATTCAGGGTGAGCGCGACGGCCATGACTTCCTCGAACTCGCTGCTGGGCAGGGCGCGAGTGCGGCCCTGGTGAGTCGCCTGCGACCCGAAGTGGAGCTGACACAGATCCTGGTGCCTGATACTGAGAAAGGCCTGGCCGATATTGGCCGGGCCGCTCGATCTCGGATGTCGGTGCCGGTTATTGGAATCACTGGTTCTGTGGGGAAGACCTCGACAAAGGACCTGCTCGCGGCGATTGCTGCCCACTCCGGCCCTGTCGCAGCGAGCGAGAAGTCGCTGAATAATGAACTGGGGGTGCCTCTCACCCTGGCCAACGCTCTGGCGGAAGCTGAGCGGGTCATCATCGAGATGGGGGCTCGGGGGGTCGGTCACATTCGCTACCTTTGCGAGATCGCGGAACCTACGATCGGTATCGTCACCCGAGTTGCCCTGGCTCACACTGAAATGTTCGGCTCGCTTGAGGCAACTGCCGAGGCCAAGTCCGAGCTCGTTCAATCGCTTCCGTCCTCGGGTACAGCAGTGCTGAATGCTGAGGATCCGTTGGTGGCCGCAATGGCTGATCGCACTGACGCAACAGTGATCACCTATGGCAGCACCGGCGAGGTTGTGGCCGAAGCAGTAGCGCTCGACGATCGGCTCTTCCCAAGTTTCCGTCTGATCTCACCGTGGGGGAACGCTTCTGTCCGACTTGGTGTCAGAGGAGTTCACAACGTTTCCAACGCGTTGGCCGCTGCCACCGCAGCGCTCGCTTCGGGAGTCCATCTTGATCATGTTGTGCAGGGATTGTCCGAATCGACGCTGTCGCCCCTCAGGATGGAGTTGCTGAAGTCACCCTATGGCGGCGGCATTCTGAACGACTCGTACAACGCGAATCCGGCCTCGATGCGCGCCGCGCTGGAGGCGCTTGCCAGTCTCAGGGGTGATCGTCGGGTTGCGGTGCTTGGTGTCATGGCGGAGCTCGGCGAGCAAGGCCCAGCTGAGCATCAGGCGATTGCTGGGCTGGCTCGTCGGCTTGGGATCGAACTCATTGCCTTTGGTACCGACCTCTACGGGACTCAGGGTTTGAGCAGCATCGACGAAGTACTCGCTTTGCAATCAGCACCGGGCGAGGGTGAGCAGTTCCTTGTCAAAGGGAGTCGGATTGCAGCTCTGGAACGATTGGTCGAAGCCTGGATGAGCCAGACCCAAGGTTGACGGTACCGGCGAGCATGAGGGCGACAGCGGCGCCTCCAAGGGTGATTGCGGTGTGACCAAACTGGTCGATGAGGTATCCCCCCACAAGGCTTCCGACCGGAACAAGACCTGCCCAACCCATCATCCAGAGCCCCATGACACGTGCGCGAGCCTCGTGGCTAACTGTCTGCTGCAGTGAGGTCGACAGTGTCGTCACGACGATGAAGTAGCAGAAACCAGTCGCCGCAACCAGAAGGTAGGCGAGCGTGGGCGCTCGGTTCAGTGAGTACAGCGCCAGGGTCGCCGAGAATGAGGCGAACCCGACCTTTGCCAGCAACGTGTGGGCGATCGAGCTCAGAATTGTGCCCACGGCCACTGCTCCCGCCGCGGCCCCCAACCCGAAGCACGCGAAGAGCAGGTAGTACCGGTCTGGTCCAAGGCCGAGTTCAGTCCGAGCAAAGCCACGCATCTGGTAGATGAACACCAGGGAGAAGAACGAGTAGACGGAGATCGAGATCAGAATCGAACTGATCACCGAATCGGCTCTCGCGAGGGCGATCCCTCCGAGAAGCCGCTGGATTGGTGACTCCTGATGGTGCATCGGTGGTGGTTTCGCGTCGAACTGAGCGAGAGCGATCGCCCCGATGACGAAGAGATAGGTGGCAGCGTTGACAAAGAACACATGCGCAGGCACTTGAAACCAGGCAGCGACCACGATGATCGGCCCGATGACCCGCGACAGATTCATCTGTGCACTGTTCAGTGAGACGGCACCCGGTAGGTCCTCAATTCCGACGAGCGCTGGAAGAGTGGCCTGCGACGCGGGACCGTTGATGGCAGAGGCGAGACCGATGCCAGCCACACAAGCCACAAGAGCAACTCGATTCGGGGTGTCGCCGAGCGCTAGGAAGCCGAGTACAACGCTGAGCATGCCTTGGAACAGTGCAGCGCCAATCATCAGCGTTTTGCGGTTGACGAGGTCGGCAATCACGCCGCCAAAGGGCGAGACCAACAACATCGGCCCGAGCTGCGCGAAGGTGATGACACCCACGAAGAGCGCAGTGTTCTCGATCTGATCAGCGAAACTAATGAGTGCAACATTTTGCATCCAGGTGCCGATGTTGGAAGCGAATCCTCCGAAGTACACCAGTCGAAACGGCCGGTGCTGCAACGCGGCCTTTGGGGAGCCAACACGAGGAGCTGCAAGGGTCCTTGTGCTGGCGGTCATGGACACAGGCTACGGGATGCGTAGGGAATGCCGCGCCAGTCGGCCGGGCCTGGGGTCAGGAGGTAGCGTGAGAATCGTGGAACCCGAATCGGATCGCCCTCACTACCCTCACCACGAGCTAGCGATCTTCCCGACGCTGGCCTACGCGTTTACCCTTGAAGACACTATCGACGCCGGGCCGATCCTTCGCCGGATTTCGGAGCTGCGCTCTGCGTCCACGGCCTTGACGGACGAGCCCGACTCAGCTCCCTGGCAGTTTGAATGGATGAGTTCTACCAATCTTCAGACTGAGCCCGCACTTGCACCTCTACTGTCCGCTGCCACCGTCTGTGCCGAAAGCGTGCTGCGCAAGGAGGGGTGGGAGTTTGAGAGTCTCGAGGTCACTGAGTGTTGGGCCAACGTGTCCTCCCCGGGTGGATCGCACCGCCTGCACAGCCACCCAAATAGCCTCTTGAGCGGAGTGTGGTTCGCTGCGGTTCCACCTGGTTCGGGCCAGCTTGAATTCCGAGACCCTCGGCCCAGCGGCTGGTTGCGTCTCGACCGCCAGACCACAACAGCGGCGAACGCACAGGTGATCGGCGTTGATCCCCAGGAGGGGCTGCTCGTGGTGTTCCCCTCGTGGCTTCCGCACTCGGTTGCGACAAACCGGGGAAACGGGGAACGGATCTCGGTTGCATTCAACCTGATGCCCACCGGCAGGATCGGGTTTCCAACAGCGTCATTCACGCGCTGATGTATCTCAGTCACAGAGAACAGACTCCTGTGGCATCGCCCCAAGAGATACTGGTGGCGCAGGTGAACATGAGCGGCTAACAAGGGTTGATGCTGTTCCGTTCGAAATCAACTCACATCCCTCGAAAACTGTTGGTGGCGCTGTGCGGCGCGACGCTGGTCGGCGCGACTGGTTGTCCTCCTATGGTGTCGGGTGATGGCGCTCCAGCCTTCACGGTCGAAACGGTGGTGTCTGGGCTAGATCGCCCGTGGGAGGTGGCCTTCACCCCAGACGGAACGATGTTGGTGACAGAGCGGCCTGGCCGAATCGGAGCAGTGATCGGTGGGTCGCGAGTGGTGATGGCTGCGCCGACAGATGTGGTGGCCGCGTCCGAAGGCGGCATGCTCGGGCTCGCAGTGGATCCCAATTTCGCGGCAAACCGCTCCATCTATACCTGTTTCGTATCGAATCTGGGAGGAGCGCTGGACGAGCGTGTTGTCCGGTGGACGGTGAATGCGGACTTCACCGCCCTCACTGGGCGAGCCGATATCGTGACCGGGATCCCTCTCAACCTTGGGGGCAGCGCAGGACGTCACTCTGGTTGTCGGCTTCGATTTGGCCCAGATGGGGCGCTGTGGATCACGACTGGCGACGGTGCCCGCTCGGACACTCCGCAGAATCCACTCTCGCTCGGCGGAAAGGTTCTGCGGGTCACCACGACTGGGTCCCCAGCTCCTGGCAATCCCGGGGGAAGCCTGGATCCGAGAATCTTTACCCTCGGTCATCGCAACGTTCAGGGCCTGTCGTTCCGCCCGTCGGACGGTGCGGCATTCTCCATGGAACAAGGAACTGGCTGCGATGATGAGGTCAATTCTCTGGTTGCGGGCGGAAATTACGGGTGGAACCCTGGGGCGGGCGGCTTCTACAACGAGAATGCGCCCATGACCGATCTGCTCACCGTGCCTGGGGCGTTGCCTGCCGCATGGTCCTCTGGATGCCCCACGATTGCAACCTCGGGCGGAACCTTCCTGCAGGGCAGCCAATGGGGGACTTGGAACGACGCGCTGGTCACCGCTGCACTCAAAGGGACCCAGCTTCGTGTTCTGAAGTTCGATGCTGCGGGTGCGTTGGTGCAGCAGTGGACCTCACTTGTTGACCGAGGTCGACTCAGAACTGCCACTCAAGGCCCCGATGGGAACCTGTACGTCTTGCAGGATTCAAGTTCTGGGTCAATCCTCCGATTGGTGCCAGCGTAACGCCAACAGTTCGAACTGCTCTGCTGCGGGGTTGGTTGACGCTGTGGCCCAACCCGCCCGCAGTCCGTGCCTCGCGTGGCGCTCAGCGAGCCAATCTGCGGCCCTGCGGGTAGATCGGATCTATCCCAACCGCAACGGGTGTTTTGGTCTTAAGTGTCGGCGCGGGGTGTTACACTA
>DORQ01000117.1:1883-6236 GCA_003514205.1 Acidimicrobiaceae bacterium | reverse complement strand
GCGGCTCACAGGTCGTAGTCCTTGGGTACTGAACCAGCGGCGGGTTCTTCCACAGCTGGTGTTCGTCTCGGATCAGTCTCCGAACAATTCCGCGTCTCGTCGAGGTCCCCAACAAGGGGCGTTCGGTGATGTCACCGCCGGACCTGGAATGACGATTCCAACATCCTGTGAAACATTGCCCGGGGTCGGGTCGTTCGCCCGCACGAGACAAAGGATGTAGGCACCAATGAAATCAACTCGCATTGCCGTGGCAGTGACTATGGCAGCAACAGTGGCGCTCTCTGCGATAGCCGGCTGCGGTGATGACCAGCTCAGCCGTGATGAGTTCATAGCGAAAATGGAAGAGGGCGTTGGTTCCTCAACTGCGAACCAACTCACCGAAGCGGGCGTGAAGAAGGAAGACGCCAACAAGATCGTGAAATCATTCGCTAGCTGTGTCTATGACCAAATCAAAGATGACGATGAGCTCATGGCTGCAGCGGCGAGCGATGAAGCCACCGCCGCGATTCAGAAGCAATTGGAGTCGAAGACCTCGAACTGCGCGTCAGCGATGCAGGAGGAGATGAAGAAGGTCATGGGTGCGGGCGGATAGCGTTGCGATATTCGCCAAGCTCATGACAGGCGCCGAGAGGGAGGCAGCGAGTGGCTGAGGAAGGCCAATCAGTTGCTCACCGCGGGATGGTTCCTTCGGGCCGATCCTCGAGCTCAGGAGTGATTCCCAAGGTCATCAGCTCCGTGCACACGCTGCTCGCGAATCGATCGTGGGCGGAAATCACCGTCCTTGATATCTGCAACGAGGCAGAGATTTCTGTGAGTTCGTTATACGCCCGGTTCTCGCACAAGGACGTGATCATTGAGGTCGTGCAGTCGGAATTCTTGGATTGGTTGTTGGCGGAGTGTCAACAGCGAGCAGCGCAATTGGTCGCATCTGAGGATTCGCTTGAGGTCGCTGCGAGAGGGCTCGTCGAGCTCGTGGTCTGCACCCTGAGCGAGAACCGATACCTCCTGAGAACTTGTCTGGAGAGCCCCGAGCTGACGCGGCGACGACAGGTGGAGTTCGATCTGCCAGCTTTGAAACTCGGTGCCGAGCTTGTCATGAAGTATCGGCCTGACTTGGAACCGCAGGTGGCCACGCGCCAATTTGAACTGCTCGGGCGCACCGTGCTGTCTGGAGCGATGCGGTGGTTTCTTCCACCGGCCGAGCGGATCGATGGCGGGAGCATCGTCAGTTCGGAACTTGTGGATCTTCTCGCGTCCATTGTGGTCCAGTTCATCTCTGCGGATCTGACCGAACCAGGCTGAGCAGAGCCGAACCCAGCTGAACCCCTGGGGGATGGGTTGGCGTCGGGGTGTAGGGCGTCTGGCTGCAGTCCGCCTCTAGTTCAGTAGGGCGTGTGAAGGCCCTTGAACATCGGGAAGTGTTTCGGGTTGAGGGTCACGAGGTTGGCGCCCAACTCCAGTGCGGTCGCAGCGATCACGTAGTCGACCAGGTCGATCCCTTGGTGGGAGCGTCGATACTCGCGGAGCAGAGTTCCAGCCAGTTTCGCGATCTCGTCGCTCACCGGTATGACAGCGAGCGCGTCGAAGAGGCGGCGAACGCCTTGGCGTTCCTCGGAGCGCATCCCGCCTTCGATCTCAACACGTGTGAGAACAGAAACGAGTGGGCGTGTCTCTCCAAGGTGAGCGAGCAGCAGCTCGGTGGCTTCGGGCCGGCCGCGCAGATGGTCGATCAGGATCGAGGTGTCGAATAGTGCTGTCACAGATCGAACGCAGAGAGGCGTTCTTCAGCCGTGCGACCGCGCACTGACCTCTGCCACTCCTGCCAGTCAGGGGCATCCGCGAGCAGGCCAGCAGTCTCTCGGATCGCCGCTCCCGAATCGTGATCGACTGGGTTGATTCCAAGGCCGCGATCTAGCAGTTCGCGAATGATCTCGGATTGCGCGCAGGACCGCTCCTTGGCGCGGGTAGCGATGCGAGTTCGCTGATCAACCGTGAGATAGATCTGTGTACGCTGCATACATCACACTATACACCACCCGATCAAACTATCGGGCTGGAAGTGGTGGACATGAACGGATTCGCCCCCGATCTCGAAGCTCATCACCGTGAACGAAATGTCGCCCCGCCGATCTGGGTCGGTGTCGGCAATACTGGGCCGATGAACGAACTTGAGAGCATTCAGGCCGCCGCAACCGCGTTGTCTCCGTGGGCACACATTGCGACTGTTGGTGCCGATGGGAGGCCAGATGTGGTCCCCGTTCATCCCGCTTGGGAGGGCGACACGCTGTGGTTCATGGCGGCTGGGGACAGCGTGAAGGTTCGCAACATTGCGCATCACGCAGATGTTGCGATGCACTGGCAAGTGTCAGAGGCAGGGGACGGGGTTGAGGTGTGGGGCACTGCAACGGTTCATCAAGACCTCGCGACCAAGCGAAGACTGTGGACGGGTGTGTTCGACTACGACCTGTACCTGTTTTCACCTGGCGGGCCGGAGGACTCTCCGAACACGGTGTTCGTAGGGATTCAGCTCGATCGTGCCATCTCGATGAAGGCCTACGGCCTTGGGGGTCGCGTAGCTTGGAGATCCTCAACCGAGGACTAGTTGCTGGCCGTCGAGAGATTCGATGGAGGAATGGCTGCTCGCCGGCGCTGGCGTGGGCCCGTGCGAGGCTCAGTCCAGGCGGATGATGTGGCCAGTGCGGGCGGATTCCATTGCGGCGAACGCGATGCGGTGGCTCTCCATGCTCTCGCTGGCAGAGGGTGTGGGAGCGGTGCCGGCTTCGAGCGCTCGGAGGAAGTCGCGGAACAGCGGACGCTCACCGCCGCCGTGGCCATCGAACGCCGTCGGGATCTTCTGTTTTCGGACCTTGCCCGACTTGTGGTCGGCGACGCGGAGCCAGCCGTCAAGCGCGTGGAGTTCGCCCCAGGCCGAGCCACGGGTTCCGTTCACCCGCACCGAACGCATCGAGCGATGTGAGGTGGACTGCAGCGTGAAGTTGGCGAGCACATCGTTGGCGAACCGGATCGAGACGGTCTGGCTCGATGGTTGATCGTTGTCCTCCACGCGATACGCGCAGCGGCCCCATCGGGTCGTGCGCAACGCATGGTCGAGACCGGCTGGGGTGTGATCGTCGGTGACTGCTGCGACGGGCCATCGCCACCACTCCATGGCCCTGGACACAACTGGGATCGAGGCCGACACAACCGCGGGCCGCACCTTCTTCAGGGCTAACGCTCCGAGACCGAGGCCGATCGGTCGCTCCGCCATCGCGAGGTCTCCCAATGCGGGGCCGAGGTCGCGATAGGTCGCCACAGCGTCGTAGGGGCAGGTCTCGGAATGCGGGCATCCCTCGATACAGAATTGCGGCGCGCCCTCGGGCGCATTCCGCGATGTCAGCTCGGTCGGCCGGAGGAACGACGACACCTGGGCGGCCGGCGCCCCAGCCAACCACGACAGCAGGTCGAGGTCGTGGCAGGATTTCTGCAGCAACCACGGCACTTTGCTGCGGCGCGTGTGGCCGCGCACGTAGGAATGCGCGTAGTGCCAATAGGCCACGTTCTCCGAGAGCTGGATGGTGACCACATCGCCGAGTTCGCCGGACTCGATCACCTCGTGTAATCGAGCGAACAGGTGCGAGTGACGATACACGTGGCATACCGCGACGGACCGGTCGGCGGCCGCGGCTGCATCCACGATGCGCCGGCAATCGGCTTCGTCGAGCGCCATTGGTTTCTCTAACAACACGTGGTAACCCGCTGCCAGCGCACGCAGCGTCGGCTCGACGTGGTGGGTGTCACCGGTGGCAATGATCGCGTAGTCCGCCATGGCTGGCTGTTCGAACAACGCATCCCAGCCGTCGTAACAGTCAGCGGGAGACAACGAGTAGCGCTCGGCGAACCGCTGGCATCGGCCCTCGTCGGGGTCGGCGACTACAACGATGCGCCCGAGTTCAGGTTCGTCGAGGAGCAACGTCGCGTAGGCGTCGTACCCCCGGTCTCCGGCACCTACCACTACACCGGTCATCACCACGCCCGACATCCTGCTACATATTCGATGTGGTCGTCCCGCACCGCCATCCTCTCGCACTTGCACCGCCTCACCAGCTGGCCCTTACAGCGTGCTTCAGGCCGTTGGGGAAGCTGGCAGCGGCATCGGTCGCAGGGTGGTAGTCAGCCACAAGGATGCCCAATCGCGTCGATAACCAGCTTGGCGAGTTGGGGCGAAGCATCTTCCTGAAAGAAGTGGTGAGCGTTGGCGATTGTGGTGTGTGCTTGGCCCTCGGCGCCCGGGACGTGTTCGAGAAACGGTTTTGCGCCGCCCTTGGTGACCGGATCGCCATCGCTGAAACAGCA
>DORQ01000117.1:0-1612 GCA_003514205.1 Acidimicrobiaceae bacterium | reverse complement strand
TGTGAGTTCAGAGTGAGTGGCCCCCTGCAGAATCTGTCCGATAGGAAACACCGGTGATTCTTGGCTGAATCGCTGCCAGGCCAAGAACGCTGCGCTTGGTGCAACATCGCCCGTCGGGAGTCCAGTGTTGCCAATGATGACTCGGGAGAAACGGTCGGGATGTGCGGCAACCAACCTCAATCCAATGAGGCCACCCCAGTCCTGAGCAAAGAGTGTCGCCTCTGAGAGGTCGAGGTGATCGATGATCAACTCTTGCATCCAAGCGACGTGGCGTGCATAGGTGTAATCACTTGGGTCAACGGGCTTGTCGCTCTTGCCGAAGCCAACCAGGTCGGGTGCAATGACTCGCAACCCCGCCTCAACCAGCGGGGGGATCATCTTGCGGTAGAGGTAGCTCCACGAGGGCTCGCCGTGCATCGCGAGCACGACTGGACCATCTGCTGGGCCTTCGTCGAGGTAGTGAACACGCAGCGTGCCGCCCTCGGTGTCGTCGATCTCGACGTAGTTCGGCGTGAATGGGTAGTCAGACAGGCCGACGAAGCGGTCCTCTGGTGTGCGCAGCTTCTTCATCTCAGGTACTCCGTCTGCCGCTGGGCAGCTAGCTGGTCGGGTGAACAACAACGGTGTGGAGGTCGTCGCCAAGTTCGATGGTGCCCTCGAAGTGCGCGGCCCCAAGTGATCGCCAGTCGTCTCCAGTGCCGCCGGCAGGAATTGGTGGGACGTAATGCGTGTAGATCAACGTCTTCACGCCGGCCTTTGTTGCAGTCTGAGCGGCCTGTTCGGGCGATGAGTGATAGTCAAGTGTGTCCTGCATTCGTTGCATGGCGATCATGGAAATGATGTCTTTGCGAATAACGGTGTGCACGAGTGCGTCGGCGCCGTCGCACAACGCATCGAGGCCCTCACACGGCACAGTGTCGCCCGCCGTAACGACGGATGAACCCTCATAGTCGAAGCGGAAGCCCACGCTTGGTTCGACTGGCTTATGGTCGGTCTGGGCACAGCTGATGTCGACCGTGCCTCCCTGGCCCGATGGCAGTTCGACCACGCCTTCCGTCACTTCAATGACGGTCACGGGAGGTCGATAGTTGAGGTCAGCGTGATGGGCGATGCGGTATTCGATGTCGGGTTCGAGCGAGGCAAGGATGTGATCGACGACCTTCTGTGTGCCAACCGGCCCAAAAATGGTGAGCGGGGTCTTCTCGAAGGTCATGACCCAGCGCGAGGTGATCACGTCGTTGAGGTCGGTGATGTGGTCGCTGTGGAGATGAGTGATCAGCACTGCAGCGAGATTCCCAGCGCCGAGGCCGGCCTGAGCGAGGCGCATCAGGACCCCGCGGCCGGCATCAACCAGGTAGTGCTCCCCGCCTGGGCCCTCGCCCGCGGAGATGAGTGTTGCCGGCCCAGCACGATCAGGTGAGGGAATTGGTGAACCGGTTCCCAACAATGTGACGGTGATGCTCATATTGGCTCCTTGTGGTTGATCGATGCTCGCACAGTGCTGCGTTCGGTGCAGTTGGCTGAGATCATTTGGCTCACAGTGGTCGCGGACTCGCAGCTATTGACGAGGTAGCAGGAGGTCGACGGCCCGGATCCACGCCCTGCGAGTCTG
>DORQ01000025.1 GCA_003514205.1 Acidimicrobiaceae bacterium | reverse complement strand
CCCTCCAATGCCGACCACATCGTCGCCACGTTGAACGGGAACGGCGTTCGAGAAGAACCGTGGGTGGCGACAAATGCCACGCTGGAGTCATTGGTCAACAGCGCAATCTGCATCAACATCACTGCGCCGAGCGCCGCCAAGAGCGATAGCGAAGCAAGGGTCTTGAGCCTCACCACGTCCTTCAAGGAGGAACGGCGAGCGCCTCGTACTCCACTCCACATACCCGCCAAGCTGCACAGGAACCCACACGCGAGCGCAGCATTACCAAGACTGACCGGCATCAGGGAGCTGATTCCTCTGATGGTTCAGTCGTGGTCGTGGTAGCGCCACGGGCAGCCTGCTCGTTGTCCTTCGCATCCGTTTCCGCATCGTTAATGCGGTCCTTGTTGTCCTCTTCATACTTCTCGTCGTGCTTGACCCAGATCTGGTCACTCACGAATCGTTGACCGTTGAATTTGCCCACGACAACAACTGGAATTGCAGGCTGAAACAGGTCTGGGACTTGGCCCGAATGGTCGACCTGAACTGACTCGCCGTGAAAGGCCAACCGGAAGCTGACACCATTGGCCTTCTGGTCGATGCTGTCTTCAAGAACATTTCCCTGGAGGCGGACTCGTTCCTCGCCGATCTCGGACTTCTTCTCGAGCGCCTCGTCGACGTTGTAGAAGAAGGTCGTTGCCTTGCTCAAGGTGTTCGCCACAAGGAATCCGAGAAGAACGACAATCGCCCCAAGCCCGACATAGGCGAACTTTGCCTTGCCACCGCCCGAAGTTGAGTGTGCGGCTCGCGGGGTGAGGTCGAGTGGTTCCGCATCGGCAGACTCGAGTTCGTCCTCACCACCAGCCATGTCCTTTACAGCCATCGCCGCTTCTCCGCTGGAACCTGGTTGGAGAGCTTCTTGCCGCGCCGGATCACCGACACTGCATAGCCACCAACTGCGAACGCCGTCACGCCCCAGGCTGAGTACACGAACGTCATTTGGCCAGCAATCACTGGGTGTCCTCCTGAGGTGAACCTGCGCCCTGAGACACACGGGCTGCGGCGGAAACATCTGCCCGAACGGTGGTTGACCCAGGGGCCTCAGCCGCACGACGCTCCGCGATCTCAGCCGTCAGCGACGTTTCTCGTGCCGATTCCTCCAGCCACGCGAGGCGGAACCGGTGAACTACGAGCCAGACGGCAAGGATAAGAAAGGCAAGGAACCCGATATAGAGCGCCAGTTCTTGGTTCCCTGAGATCTCGGCCTTGAGTGGACGCCCGAGGGCAGTCGAGCCTTGGTGCAACGAGGACCACCAATTCACTGATTGCCGCACGGGATACAGCATGAACACCGAGACGATTCCGACGATCGCCGCCCGGGTTCCTCGCGTCACGAACTCGCCGGGGAGCCCCCGCAAGGTCACGTAGCCCAGATACATCAAGAACATGATCAATGTGGTGGTCAACCGAGGGTCCCACACCCAATAAGTCCCCCAGGTTGGCCGGCCCCACAGCATGCCGGTGACCAAGGTGAGACCAAGAAGCAGCAACCCGACTTCAGCCGATGCTCCCGCGAGATGGTCCGCGAACCGATTCTTCTTCACCAGGAAGACAACACTTGCGACTGCGTTGGTGAGCAGCAGGAGGTAGGCCGTGGAGATCGTGGGTACGTGGATGTACAGGATGCGGACAGTCTCACCAAGCTCAACATCAGGCTTGGTTGCCTTGAACGTATAGAACACCAGCAGCGCGAGCGAGGCGATGGAAGCGAGGCCAAGGACTCTTGTCGCTCGGGATCCAGTCGAGAGCGGACCCTGAAGCGCAGCGCGTTCGGCGGTTGCCTTTTCAGTCATTGCGAATGCACCGACCAGTCGGGGGTAGAGAGCAGGACAAAGCGGGATGAGGGTGAGAGATCAGGGTTGGACGCTACCGATGCTCAAGCAGCGAAGCGGCTGTCAGGGTGCCAAGTACGAGAAATGTTGCACCAAGCATGCCCAGCATTGCAGTCCAATGCCAGCCAGCCCCAACTCCAAACCCAAGAGCCGACTCAGCAGAACGAGTCGCAGCCATCATGACGGGGGTCAAAACTGGGAGGTAGAGCAGCGGCAACACCGCCTCTGACCCCACAAACCCAGCGGCGAGAGGCCCATATATTGCCCCTGAAGCCGCCACGGCCAGCGTGGCGAGGAGGGCCGAGAGGACTCCGATTCCAGGACGTTCCAACGAAACCCCATAGAGCACCGCTACGCCAATCCCCAACGGAATCTGAATCAGCAGGAGCTGAGCGAAGATCGCAGCAGCTTTTCCAAGAAACTGTCCGGCTGGATCCAGCCCACTCAATCTCAGGGAATCCATGACTCCGTCGCGCCCCTCGATTGCGGCGGAGCGTTGCGCGATCAGCGTCGCAGCGAAGAGGACAGTGATCCAGTACACCCCCGCGGTAGCGCGCCTGAGGAGCACCGGATCGGTATCGAGTGCGAACGCGAAGAGGACGACGACGATCAGGACGAAAGGCACCACGTACGAAATGGTTGCCTTCGTTCGCCATTCCATGCGGAGGTCCTTCCGACACACCATCACCGCTGCTCTCAGGACCTCCCTCATGGTTCTGCTCGACCGATGTTCGAGGTTGTCGTTTGGCCCTCGGACAGGCCAGAATCCGAGCTGATCGCTCCGCCCTGCACCCACACCCGATCGGTGGCGAGCGAGGCAACGCGATCAGCGTCATGTGAGGCAATCAGGGTGGTGACCCCACTGTCGCGGGCCTCAAGTAGGAGCCCGTCGACGAGGTCTCGCCCAGGGGCATCCATTCCGGCATGAGGCTCATCGAGACACCAGAGGGTGGCCCGTCTGACCAACATTGCGGCCAGCGATACGCGGCGGCGTTGGCCACTTGAGAGCTGCGCGAACGGAACAGGTTCCAGGCGTTGGGAGACTTCGGCACGACGCAAGGAGGCTGCAATCTCGGAATTCTTCGCGCCACAGGCACGACCCCAGAATTGGAGATTCTCCGCCACGCTGAGCTCCTCGTACATCCCCGACTGATGGCTGAGGAGGCCCACTGCTGCTCGCACTGCAGGGAGATCAGATCGAAGGTTCATGCCGAGAACCTCAGCTGTTCCAGATGCAGGCTGCAACAGCCCGGCTGCCACACGAAGGATCGAGGTCTTCCCAGCCCCGTTGGCACCGGCAAGCCAGCAGATCGAGCCCACCTGGACCTGAAGGTCAACCCCGGTAAGCACTGGGAAGCCACCGCTGAGGGCCACCACGTTGGAGAATCGCAGAGCTAGGCCACCCATGGCCCGAGCGTCGGCACTGTCAGCACCCGGCGCACGCTCAGTTGCTTGCGCAGTGGCGGTGGCTTGTGCAGTGGCGGTTGCTTGTCGCATGCAATTGACCGTTCTCGATCCCGCTACGGCTCGAGCACACTGCTCGAGACCGCCCAATGGTGTCCCGATGGTACTCAACGAGTGATTCCGAACCCCTACTCACTCCGGCACCTTGTGCAAGGAGATCTACCCACCGTCACCGCAGTGAGCCGGAGCCCCGGTACGGTTGATGGCAATGTTCAATCGAATTCTCGGATGGCTCGGGCGCACATTGATCGCCGCGGGCGTGATTTTGCTGATGTTCGTCGGCTACCAACTGTGGGGAACTGGCCTGGACGAGGAGTCGCACCAAGAGGACCTCACGAGGGAATTCGCCGCAACCGTTGAGTCATCTGACGCTGGAACGAACACAAAAGGCACAAGCGAACAAGACCCGTCAACTATTGCGGCCACCGTGGCTGAAGAACTGAGCCAGGTTGATCCTGCGACTGCCGAGGCGACTGCTGCCCCCAGGGAGGGCGATCCCGCAGGTCTGATTTCGATTCCAAAGATCGGAGTTCGCAACAAGTCCTATGTGGAGGGAGTGAGCAAGGCTGACCTTCGAAAGGGGCCTGGCCACTACCCAGGAACACCACTCCCGGGCCAGGCTGGCAACGCATCGATCGCTGGCCACAGAACCACCTACGGTGCTCCCTTCAATCGAATCGATGAGCTCGTCCCTGGTGACCAGATCGAGATCTACACCCTTCAAGGCAAGTTCATCTACGAGGTGATCGAGTCCCCCGCTGAACGCCGCCAAGGCGCCGAGAATAAGAACTGGGGCAAGGGTTGGTTTGCAGTCAATCCGAATGACACCACCGTGCTGGAACAGACTGGCGAGAATCTCCTGACCCTGACTGCTTGCCACCCGAAGTACTCCGCAAAGCTCCGCATCATTGTCGTCGCAAAGCTCGTCGCCGAGCCCGCCGCGTCTGCGCCAACAACGGTGCCCGATCTGACGCCAGCTGAGGAGAAGGCCAAGGTCAAGGAGCAGACCGAAGACCTGATCTCTGGCGATTCAAACGAGCTGACCCCCGCCATTGCCTTCGGGGCAGCCTTCCTTGGGTTCTGGGCCTTCATTGGGCTCATCGTCTGGCTCTTGCGCCGCAAGTTTCCCACGCGCACGTGGTTCCCGGTCTACCTGCTCGCCTCGCCAGCCGCGATCGCGTTGCTCTGGCTCTGCTTCGTCCACCTCGACCGGTTCTTGCCGAG
>DORQ01000281.1 GCA_003514205.1 Acidimicrobiaceae bacterium | reverse complement strand
CTCGTAGAGTGCGGCTTCCACCGCGGCGATCGACGGGTGGCGCATTCGGGCCATCGCCGAGAGGAACACCGAGACCGGATCCGAGGAATGTAGCGCCACGACCGAGTCCGCGATTGCAGCGATGTCGTCGCTTCGTGCCGAGGGGTCCAGACGATGGCGGCCCGCCAGCCGAGCCCGCCGTTCCACAACCGTGATGTGTCGCGTTCCCATGGGTCCATGATGACCGATCGGGCGGGCGCCGATGATCCGCTGCTTGCGTGGGTCTGGAACATCAGAGGATCAGTCGTCCCCGAGTGTTTCACAACAAGGAATAGTCGGATAGGGCGGTCGCGCCGCAGTTGCAGACAATTCCAGTCTGCTCTATGTCCCCGATCGCTCCGTGTCTGGGGCATTCACTCCTCGAGCGACGATTCTCCGGCCCCTAGGGTGCCTCGCTGGTGACGTCAGTGGGTCCTGACACCGTTGTTCTGGTCTGGCCGTTGGTTGAGCCGTTGTTCCAAGTCACCAGCACCTTGACGATTCCGGGAAACTCGGTGGTCCCGCAGGTACCAGAGCTTCCGGCGGTGTCTCCGCACAAGCGCTGCTCGGTCGGAACTCTTGGGAGGACTACCTCATACAACTGGGGAGGTGGTTGGCGGCAGGTGGAGAATTGGCATCGAATCGGCTGTGCATCCAGTACGACTGTGTTGGTGAAGCGTTGACGGAACTTCGTGACCTCAGTGCTGATGGCGAATCTACTGGCGGGGCCTGCTGTGCCTTCGGGGAAGCGGCATGGAACTGGAGCATCCCACGCTGGCCTTGGAGTGACGAGCGGACCGTACACCCGTGAGTAGTCGCAGGCCACAGTGCCGCCTTGGCCGATTCGGTAGACATCGGCGACGGCAGCAAAGGGCTCGAGGCCGGTGGTGTGAAGCCCGGTGATCGTAGCCACCGGGTTGACCATGTCCGCTGAGCTGAACTCGAATCGGGTTCGTTGGGCGCTATTAGCCCGTCTCTCAGCATCGGAGCGACTCTCATAGACGGTAATGCAGACGGATCCATTCACACCCTCCGGAAGAGCAACCATTGCAGAGTGGTAGAACCGGTAGTCGTCGCGGATCCCTTGAGCGATGAGCCGTTCGGTGCTGATGACCTGCCGCTCAACCTCCCCAACAGGAAGCGCCCCAGCCTCATCGGGATCCACACAGCTACGGCTCGTGCCGATCCCCGCAGTGACTTCGACGACTGCATTTCCAAGACGCAACGGGGCGACAGCGAGCAGGTGAGAATCGTCCACTCGAACAACTTCGATCGCTGGCTGACGCAACCCTGACCGGCGTTCCGCGGTTGCGGCCACGCCAAGGGAGTCTGCGCTCAGCGACATGAAATCGGTGGTGATGACGCCTTCATCGTCAACAAGGGAGGCAGTCAGGTCGTAGAACTGACCTTCCCGAAGCCCACTGATCGTGAAGCAGCCATGGATCCAACGATCCGCATAGCTCACTTCGCCGCTGGAGAGATCTCCCATGATCGCCGTTTCCCAGACGCTTCGGCGTTCCTCAGTCATTTCGAGAGTTTGTTCTTGCGGGGCGAACGGTGTGGAAGGTCGGCCTACGCCTCGACCCGAGCTGTCGAGTTCGGTCAGCCGAATCGACAACCTTCCGGGCAGGTTGGCAACGAGGTTGATCCCGAACTCTCCCGCAGATGCGTCGCCCGTTGGGCAATTCTTGAACGGGGAAACATACTCGCGGGCCAGCGCCTGCTTCACCCTCACCTCTGGCACAATCACTCGACCGCCGAGGTGCATGGGAATTCCAGCGGGGCAACCCCCAGCGGGTGGAGGGGTGGTGGTTGTGGTCTCGCCGCCAGCTTCCCCAGCGGAGTCGGAACCACCCGGTGCCAGGCAAGGATCAGCAACAGCTGACGTCTCACCCTCGGACCCAGCCCCGGAGCTTCTTGAGCCAGAGGCCGAGTCGGTTTCTGGTACCAGCACTGAGGTATCTTCGGGCAATTCGCCAAGGAGCCCATTTGTGGCAGCCCGAAAGGCGCCCGCCAGTTCGGCTGGGTTAACCATCGAAGAGTCCGTGGCTGATGCAGGCACCGCCTCGGCCGGGTTATCAGCGTTGCTAGCGGGTTCTGCTCCGGAGGGTTCCTCCGAGGTGCCTCCGCTTTTCGGTGCCTGAATCCCACCAGATTCTGCGGCTGGGAAGCGGTGCTCGCCAATCACGGACCCTTGGGAATCGAGGGCTGTCCCATCTGGTTGAACGGTAGCGGCGGCGCCAGCTTCTGCCTCAGCTCCGAATAACGAAGGGGTGATAATCGGGGCGGTCACCATGTCGGGCGATGTCGAATCCGTCCGGGCCGTCTCGGCGTTCGGCTCGATGTCTGTTTGAGGCTGTGCAACTGCGCGCCCGGCCAGCATTCCGGTGGTGAGGACTGCCCCGACGAGGGCGGTTCGAGCCAGCATGGCGAGTACCTTGCGGGATCGAATGCCGCTGCGAATGCCGCTGGCGGTTTCCATATGGCCTGGCTCAGAGTGTTGTGGGTCGACAGGACTCATATCAGGCACCATCCAGAGGCGACGAGGGTGAAATTGGCAGTAGTGGTTTGCTGATTGCCAGCGGCATCACGCGCCGTGATTGTGGCGGTCACCAAACGCTCTCCGCTTGGGAGGGTGCCCGCCGGGAATGGTCCGACAGTTCCGACATACTGGCCATTGTTCAGAGTCATGGCTACTGGTCCACCTGGTAGGCCAGAGGGGCCGCCAGGCCATGAGATCTGTACGGACGAAACCCCGATGTTGTCGCTAGCGGTGACCCGAAAGGTGATAGTTGGGCTCCAGCCACCCGGAGCGGGCGCCTCGCAGATGGCATTGTCAACTACGGCTGGTGAGACCACAACGTTTCCAAGTGTTGGCTTCGCCGTATCAGGAGCAGCAGTGGCCGGTGGTGCAGGGACAGTCGCTCCGGATGGAGGATTGGGTGCGACAGAGGCGCCGGGTGGCGCTGTTGCTCCTGGCTGGGGTTGCTGCCCAGGCGAGGTTGATGGTGGTCGGTTGCTGCCCGTCGTTGGCGGTGCGCCGGGGATGGTTGTCGTGATTGCCTCAACGCCTGGGTCCGCCGGAGTCTCGGCGATTGGCACCGCCGGTTGCTCCGAAGGCGCAGGCAGACCGTCTGCAGAA
>DORQ01000312.1 GCA_003514205.1 Acidimicrobiaceae bacterium | reverse complement strand
CGTCGCTCCAGCGCTCATCCTCGTGGCCGCCGGGGCCTCACTTCTTGGCTGATGATGACGAGGAGGTCGTCCGGCCCCTGCTGGTTGCGCCCACCAGATGGCAGCGATGTCATTATGAAGACCCGTACCAGTGGACCCGTGGGAAGCGAGGATTCCAGTGCTGGCTCGGACGAGTGCGGTTCGGCCGAGTCTCTTGGCCAAAGATCGATCCGTGGTTGTCTGGTGGGGCCCGGGCCTTCCGTTCATGGGCGCTTCATGAGTCCGTCGAGATAGGTGTCGAGTTGTCTGTGGGCGATAGCGCTCTCCTCTGCTGGATCGAGGCCGATGGCAACGGGGCGGCAGAACCGGATGGTTGCGAGTGCAATGTCGGTTGCCGTGACGTTGTTATCGACAGCGCCCTCGTGGCGTGCATTCTTGATCAGCCCGTCGAGCATGTCGTGCGCTGCTGCGTGTCGGTCAGGCCAGTCGGTGGTGTCGAGCAGCGGGTGGACGATGTTGACTGCTCCGAGGCCAGTGTCGATCGTTGCGTGCATGTAGGTTCGCAACGCCTCACCAGCTGTGGAAGGGCCGGCGAGAGCAGTGTGGCCAGCATCGATGGTTCGGTCGAGAACATCGAGAATGACTGCGTGAAGCAGCGTCATTCGGTCGGGAAAGTGCCGGTACAGGGTTCCGATGCCGACTCCAGCCCGATGGGCGATCGCATCCCTGGTCGGCTCGCCCCCGATCTCAAGGATCAGTTCTCTCGCGGCGTCGAGAAGTCGGCGGCGGCTCCGTCGAGCGTCAGCCCGCATCGGTCGATCAACTAGAACAACATCCTCCATAAACGGAGTATACTCCTCCGTTTATCTGCCGAGGAGGTTGTGGTGAACCCGGACTACAGCAAAGGAACTAAATCCATCGCCGAAGCGATCGCCGAGGCAACGGCCACTGACTTCGTCCCTGTGACCTATGGCCGCTACGAGCACGCCAAGGGTCCCTTCTTCCACGGGACGAAGACGCAGTTCGTGGTCGGCGATGAAATCGTTTCGGGCCATTCGTCGAACTACCAGGAGGGTCGCACATCGAACCACGTGTACTTCGCTGCGCTGATCGAACCTGCTGTGTGGGCGGCTGAGTTGGCCTCCGCACTCTCTGACAGCAAAGAGCGAGGATGGGTCTATGTCGTCGAACCTACCGGCCCGTTCGAAGACGATCCCAACGTGACCAACAAGAAATTCCCCGGCAACGTCACTCAGTCGTACCGAACTCGTCACCCAATGCGTGTCGTCGACGAACTTGCCAACTGGCAACCCCACAGCCCCGAAGCACTGCAAGTGATGCTCGACAACATCGCTCACCTCCGAGCGCAAGGGCTTGACGTCATCGAGGACTAGCAGCCTTGAGATTGGCGAACTCGCTCGTTTCGCCATCATGACCCTCATCGCTGTTGACGGATTCCGAAGACTGGTGCGAGAGTCTCGACATGCCGATCGAGGTACGCCCAGCAACGGTGTTCGACGACGTCAAGGCGGTGCTGGGCCCTCAGCGGCCCGACGCAAACGTGTGTTGGTGCCTGAGCTATCGGCTGACTTCCTCGAAGGAGAACCGAGAACTTGTCGGGCCCGAACGCGGTGAGCGCGTGCGATTGCTCGTTCAGCAGAGCCCCCCGCCCGGAGTCCTCGCTTACGACGACGGTGAAGTGGTCGGCTGGGCGGCCGTGCACCCTCGTGCCGATACGAGTTTCGCCCGCAACCGGAAGATCCCGCACGTCGACGACCTAGACGTCTGGTCGGTGTGGTGCATCCGTGTGCGGCCCGGGCACCGCAAGACAGGCATCTCGCACCACCTGCTCAGAGGTGCGGTCGCGTTTGCTCGTGAGAACGGAGCGGCTGCAATCGAGGGCTATCCCCTTGACAACAACGAGACTCGGATCGATACGACCATGGCCTACGTCGGCACGCTGGCACTGTTCGAAAAGGCTGGCTTCAAGAAGGTTGCCGTCACCGATTCGGTGCTCGCTGGTTTTCCGCGCGTTCTCATGCGACTCGACCTTCGCTGAGCATCAACCAGCGCGGAGCCACTAGCTCGCAGCCCACGTCGATACGGCCGAGACAGCTCGGTCGAGGAGCGGTTGCCCCGGCTGTCCCTCGAACCCATCATGGAACTTCGGCGCTCTCGTTCATACACTACCCACGTACTGAGTGATGCGGACACAACACTTCGCCCCGAGCGGTCATGGTTTCGGCGGTTTCCTACCCACCCCGATCGCTGCACTCGATAGGTCAAATCCCATCCTCAGCGGCTCGTTCGCAAAGCATCCGCTGGAGAACGGCGGTAGCTTCCTCCAGGGTTGCATCGATGCCAGTGAGGTCATTGAGGAACCGCTGTGCCGCCGCCGCGAGAATCTGGTCTCGCTGGTTCGCTGTCATCTGACGCTCGAGAATCAGGGTGCCGCGTCGGCGGTCTCCGATCACGAGGCCGTCGCGTTCCAGCGCCCGGTAGGCGCGGACCACGGTGTTCTTCGCTAGCCCCAGGTCAGCTGCGAGTTGACGGACTGTGGGCAACTGGTGCCCAGCAGCCAGGAATCCTTGGCGGATTTGTTCGTCGAGCTGGTTGCGGAGTTGTTCGAACGGGGGAGTCGGCGAATGTGAATCGATCGAGACCGTCGGCCTCATGCGTGTGGCAAACGGGCTTGACCCACATTCCAAGCTGATGTGTCAGCGATGATGTACCACGCACCGATCGCTGCATAGGTCAGCAATCCTGGGATGAGGGCCCACCATGAGCTTGCCAGGGCCTGTGTGGCTGAAGTGCATGCAGCGATTCCCGCCACGCCAACGGCAGCGCCGAGAATATGGTGGGCGCCATCGGACCGCAGCGCGTCATCCAGACCCGGGGTGTCGGACGCGAGGGCCACGG
>DORQ01000191.1:4189-4431 GCA_003514205.1 Acidimicrobiaceae bacterium | reverse complement strand
CAACCCTGAGGCCTTCACATTGCAGGTGCGGGTAGCACTCCCGGGCGAAATCCAACAGTCCGAGGGCTTTGCAGGCCAGGGCCGTGCTGGGGCGGGCGAGTCAGACCCCCAGGCCTCGCGGGCTGGGCTCGCTTCGACGCCAGCGATTCTGGGATCGGGTCCGGTTGACCAGCGCTTGAGTGCGAGTTCCACTCGTGCCGACCGCGTTCCGATGCTGTTGGTGGGGCTTGGGGTGATTCTGT
>DORQ01000191.1:1707-3969 GCA_003514205.1 Acidimicrobiaceae bacterium | reverse complement strand
GTTCAGTGATAGCTCGGCGGGGCAGGCAGATCAGCCAGGATGCTCCCAGGGAGTCCGTGCCCCTGTGAGGGTGGGGGCATCGAAACCGCACGCGCGAATTGGTCCCGGTTCTGCCTTCGAGCGAGCGGGGCCACAGCGTTGGGTCATGTGGCTCTGGGCGCTATCAGTGGTGGGAATCATCGGCGGGCTCAGCTCAAGTCTGTTCTTGGGGACACTTGAGGTGGTCACGGCTCGATACGAGCACAACACCTGGCTGATTTGGCTACTGCCAGTGGTTGGGTTGATCCTGGCCACTGGTCGACGGAGGTTGGGTCTCGTTCCCTTCTCCGGCACCTCGCATCTCGTAAGGGTTCTTGAGTCCGAGTCCGAGGAGTGTGATTGGAGAGTTGGCCCAGTTGCCCTGGGAGGAACGCTTCTCTCGCACTTTGCGGGAGCCTCGGTTGGGCGCGAGGGCACTGGAGTGCAGATCTCGGCCTCGTTCTCGGACACGTTTCTCAGGCTCCTCGACTTCCCAGCCTGGACGCGCCAGTTGTTGCTCGTGCCAGCAGTGGCTGCTGGGTTCGCAGGGGTGTTCGGCGTGCCCTGGGCTGGCGCAGCGTTCGCGCTGGAGTTTGCTGGCGTTGCTGCACTGGGTGGAATGGCTGGGCGCCAGCGACTCTGGGCTTCAAGCGACACGATCTACAGTGGAGACACGAGCGGCAGCAGCGCTTCACCGAGAAGCGTCACATCTGAACCATTCGTCACGCGACGCGATCGTGTGAAGCAGTTGGTGCCGGTGATGCTGCTACTCGGAGCGGGCGCCGCTGCCGCCGCGTGGGTCAGTCATACCACGGTGCTTGCGACCGGATTGACGCATCTGATCACGCCAGACGTGGGACCGATACCAATCGGGCAGGGTATTCGCGTGGTGGTCTTTGGTCTCGCCACCGGGCTGGTTGCGCGGATGTTTGTGGCCGCGCAACGTGGTATTCGAGCGCTACCGACCCGACTCGGTGGAGGCCCAGAGCTGTGGTCGGCCTGGGTGGGCCTCCTGGTCGCTGGGGTTGTCATACTAGGCGGATTAGTTGCATATTCGGGACTGTCGATTGAAATGCTCGCCGACGCGCTGCACGGCGATCAATCTCCGCCGTGGGCCTGGCTCATCAAGCTCACACTGACGGTGCTTCTGATCGGCACCGGCTACGTGGGTGGGGAGGTGACCCCTCTCTTCGTGATTGGAGCCACCCTTGGCGCAGCGAGCGGCGGAGAGTTTGGTCCGGCCCTCGCGGCGCTCGGCATGGTTGGGGTCTTTGGTGCAGCGGCGAACACGCCGATTGCGGCCGTCATCCTTGCTGTGGAGCTGTTTGGCTGGAACGTGCTGGGGCCAGCAGTCGTGGTGGTGGGTATCGCCAGCGTTGTCTCGGGGAAAGGCTCGATCTACCGGGAAGCTCCCGCTGTCGGTAGGGGTCAATAGGGTAGAGCCATGGCGACTACGAAATCCCGACGCACCTCGCACTTCATCTGCAACGAATGCGGCACTGTTGCGCCGAAGTGGACTGGCCGATGCGATGGCTGCGGCGAATGGAACACCGTGGTCGAGGAGATCATCCTGCCCGGCTCCACACCGAGCATTCAGCCAGCGAGCCCAGCGCTTCCCATCACGGAGGTCTCAACGCTCGATGCAACTCCGATAGCTACTGGGATCGACGAGCTTGACCGAGTGCTTGGCGGTGGGTTGGTTGCAGGCTCAGTCACCCTCGTTGGAGGTGAGCCCGGCATTGGCAAATCCACGTTGTTGCTACAGGTGTTGGCGCACCCGTCGCGTCTCGACTCGATTGCGTTGTATGTGACGGCGGAGGAGTCCGCCCAACAGGTGAGGCGGCGCGCCGAACGTCTCGGCGAGATTCACCCGAACTTGTTGCTCGCAGCTGAAACCAACCTGTCTCATATCCTCTCTCACATTCATCAGCACCGGCCCACCTGTGTAGTGGTCGATTCGATCCAAACGGTGTTCGATCCCGAGCTGAGTTCAGCGCCGGGCTCGGTGGGCCAGGTTCGACATTGTTCGCATCAGTTGGTCTCGGTGGCCAAGCAGCTGGGTGTTGCAGTGGTGTTGGTCGGCCACGTCACCAAGGACGGCTCGCTGGCCGGCCCGCGTGTCCTTGAGCATGTGGTGGACACGGTGTTGAGTTTCGAGGGTGATCGGCATCACTCGTTGCGGTTGCTTCGGGCGACCAAGCATCGTTACGGGTCAACCCAGGAGATCGGCATTTTCGCGATGTC
>DORQ01000191.1:0-1420 GCA_003514205.1 Acidimicrobiaceae bacterium | reverse complement strand
CGCAATTTCACTGGTGTTGATCCCGGGCGGGTCTCGCTGTTGCTTGCGGTCCTCGAGCGGCGAGCAGAGATACCGGTGTTGGCATTGGATGCCTACGCCATGGCGGTAGGTGGAGCGCGAGTGATGGAGCCAGGCGCGGATCTTGGGATCTGTGCGGCAGTGGTTTCCTCGCTGACCGGAAAGCCGGTGCCGGAGGACTTCGTGCTGTGTGGCGAGGTTGGTTTGGGTGGCGAACTTCGCGGAGTCTCGGGCCTGGAGCGGCGACTCTCTGAGGCAGCGCGGTTGGGCTTTCAGCGGGCGTTGGTGGCAAGCAGCGCGCCGGAGATGTCGGTGGGACTTGATCTCATTCGGGTGTCTACCGTGTTTGACGCCATGTTGGCCTTGGGATTGATCCAGTTTTGACCGCCCAGAAGAGGGGCTCAACGGAGCGCTTCCGCACTTTGTTCGGCGGCAGTCTGTTCGCTCTTCTGTTTTCGATCTTCTTGTTGTTGTTCGCCCGCGTGCGGATTGATGTCTACGACCGATGGCTCGCCGGAATAGTGATCGCTGCGGTGGCGGTCGCCATGCTGATTCGACTCACCATTGTCGGCGTTGAGGTTGGAACCGAGAGGCTGGTCATACGGAGCCTGTGGCGGACGCGGACGGTCTCACTAACCAACGTCACAGGAGTAGAAGTTCGACAGTTGTTTCCCTTGAGCCGAAACCGCTGTGTATGGGTCCAGCTGGAAGGCGGTGAGAGCCTTCGCGTTGCGGCAGTTTCGGGTGGTGAGTTTTCGCGCGACGTATCAAGTCGAAGGCCGGGAGTGTTCAGATTCTCCGCAACGGCTCGGGCACTTGCGGAATGTCTCGATGTTGACCTCTCAACCCCGTGATTGATGAGAATCGAGCCGTGCTCGACGACCTTGTGCAAGGGGTTGCAAAGACGGTGGGCAGCCTTACAGTGAGTCGTGTGAAGCCGTTTCCCAGCGAGGGCCTCTGCCCCGACGAAACTGGCGGCCGACGGGGCGCTCCACTTCAATTTGCCGGAGTCTGGTCGCGATGAAAGGCGAATACCGGGTACAACACGATTGGCGGATAGCGCTACCGGGTGCCGCTGCAGGGTTGGTGCTGTCGCTCACACTGCTTCTTATGGGAATTCCGTCCTTCACAGCATCGATCGTCGGGATCACTATGTCGAACTTCATCGTCATGCAGCTCAGCACTCGGGCTTGGCGCACTCGACTGCAGCGGGGTGAATTTGATCGGGTGCCGAGCCGAACGGCAGCGCGAGGGTTGGTTGAAGGTGGAGACAGGTGAGATTTCCCAATGACCGGAGACGCATTGGCTCGGTGGTAGGCGACGAGTCGCTGTCTTGGCCGTCGAAGGTGACGCGGCCCGAGCTCGGAGACCTCCTTGGCCGTCCGAGAGAGCGCCTTCTGAT
>DORQ01000303.1 GCA_003514205.1 Acidimicrobiaceae bacterium | reverse complement strand
GTGCGTGACGCCCCACCCCACCCCCCGCTCGCGTAGGCGCGGCTGACCCCCCACGTGGGCCGCACAGGCAAGGGGGTAGGGTGCCTTCCTGGTATGCCTGTCCGGGATTTTTCGGTTGCTGCTCAATGTCGACGAGGGGACTGGGCCGCCGCGCTTTCGATCTCTCATCCAGCTTCCGCACTACGGCCACGAAAAGCCATCTAGGCCACCGGCAGGACGCAACCCCCTCGATTGCGTGTTTCGTGTACCCATCTGTGGGGGTCATGCACCCGAATGCCCCCGACCACGCGCGCCTGTAGGGTAAAAGACAGGGGTACTGGAAGCGGCGGCTTGGAGTGCCGACGACAGCCCGTGACTCGCGCGCTTCATCTCGTCTCTCATCGGTGACATGAGAGAGGCGGTCGCCCGGAAACGACGACTTCACCCGTGATCTTGTAGGGCGGGAAGATGACAAGGCTTGCGATACACCATCCACTCCCTCTGGCTCAGCTAACAACAGATTGTCTCGGCCCATGCACACACTAAAGCCTTCTCGTGGTTCATTCCTGGCAGTCGCGGTCCTCTGCGTGTCCATAGCCAGCCTACCGCAGGCACTAGCCGTGCCTGTTTATACCGTTGTCGATCTGGGAACGCTGGGAGGTCAGTACAGCGCAGCTCTCGGATTAAACCAACACGGGGCAGTGGTGGGACAGGCCAGTGATATAAGCGGAGTTACTCGCGCATTTGTTGCGCAAGGCGCTCCCAGTGTGCCCGTTGGACCCTTGGCCATAATCACGTCTGATGCACGGGCCATAAATTCAAGTGGCGCGGTGATCGGGACAGCGAACGCCAGTTCTGGCGCGTTCGGTTATGTATGGCGCGATGGCGTCACGACCCAAGTACCGCCAATAGCCGGCGGATCTCCGGGGCGCAGCTGGCGAACCTACGCTAACGACATCAACGACGCAGGATGGGTTGTTGGTGCATCGTCTCTGCCCTCTGGTCCGGTAGGAAACCTCCACGCAGTTCATTTGCGAGATGGAGCAGTTACTGACTTGGGGACCCTTGGGGGAACTCAGAGCCAAGCGTATGGAATAAACGCTTCAGGTCAAATAGTAGGTGCCGCCTCACTCGCTGGTGACACTGGAACTCGCGCCTTTCTCTGGTCGAATGGTGACATGATTTCTCTCGGAACTCTCGGCGCAGGCACCTTCAGCATAGCATGGGATATCAGCGACTCAGGATACATTACTGGTTGGTCGGCTACTAATAAAAACTCTGATTTCCACGCGTTCCTGCACACCGACAGCATGTTGAATGACCTCGGCACACTCGGCGGATCGCGTAGCATCGGCTACGGTGTCAATAACACCAAGCAAGTTGTCGGTGTTAGTACAGTGAGTGCTACGGATTTCTCTGGTCGAGCCTTTCTGCACTTAGATGGTTCTATGTATGATTTAAATGATCTGATCAGCTCAGAATCAGCCCAGGATTGGTTTTTATATGAGGCTAGGGCTATTAACGACGCCGGTCAGATCGTCGGAATTGGGGCACTCAACGGTGTCCAGCGAGCTTACCTCCTGAATCCAGTCTCCGAGGTCCCCGAGCCGTCTTCACTTGTTCTCGTTGCCGCCAGCCTGCTCCTGCTGCTGCGACGGTCCCTCACACTGCCGGCGAAACAGAGTCGCTTGTGGACCAGGGACTGGCGCATAGGTCGTAGATGGTCGGCATCATCACCGGCGCTAAGGGATGGGTCTCCAGGGCCGGTGGCCACCAACCTGTCAAGCACAGCCGAGTATGCGCCCAGGGGCGAACTCAACCGGTCCAATTCAGTCACCCCGTTGTCCTTGCATCTAGCCAATCGCGCGGGCAATCTGCGCTTTTAGGGTGAGACCTGCCGCGTCCTGCTTCTGTGCCATGAGGAAGAGGCCCTTGCCGCCGCTCTTGCTGGCCCACAGCTCGCCGACGTTTGTCTTCTCGCGGCTGTCGTCGTTGGTGACGAAGGAGTTCACGGGTATACCGTCCTGCTGATGACGTTCAGACTATGCGAGCGACGACCGCAGGACGACAGGCCGAACTGACCAACAAGGGACTGAGTACTGCCAGCCCGGGCATGGTGGCCTGCCGTTGGCGCTCCGTTTCAGCGAGGTTAGGCGTCAATGTGATCGCCCTTCGGATTCCATTTCACACTCTTTGCTGTCGCCCACGGGCGCTGCGTTGTGCGTGTAATCTTTGTCAGTTCCAGATCCAAATGAGTTGACATGATAAGGAAGGAGAGGAGGAACCTCTGCTTTGGCGATTCATTCATGGCAAGCATTTCCGGGACTTGCTCTTTTAGTTTAAGTGCCTTCACGAGATTTGCGACATAGTCCGTCATTGAGTTCATCGAAAACGAGAACGTGGTCTCGTGTGCAGCACCATTGCGAATAGTGCGAATGATATCCAGCGCTCGCGCATCATCACCCTCGATCAGGTGCAGGCGGCGCGCCAACTCGGTCCGGCTGGCAAAGGAATCGAGTGGGCCGGAACGACCGAATAGCTTGTCATCGGTCGCTTTCAGGGGTGGTAGCAAATAGCGAAGCAGGAGTGACTTCACTCGATCGTCGAGCATTGCACCCGCGAGCACAGCAAGAGCGCGGTCCGACGCTCCGACTTCTGAGAGGAGGCCTTGGTACAGCTCGGGGTTGATTGTGGTGGTTTCGGAAATGGGGACCATGATTCTGCTGAGGCGCTGCCTTTGACGCCTAACGTAGAGCTAAGCGGGCACCAACGGCAGGACGCC
>DORQ01000290.1 GCA_003514205.1 Acidimicrobiaceae bacterium | reverse complement strand
GTGACCAAGCTCGTGTACGAGGTCGAGGGCTAGCTAGGCGCCGATCGACAGCCTTGCGCCAACGACCTGGTTGAACACCCGTTCGGACAGCTCGGCAGTGAGCTGCAACACTCGCTCGGCCTGAGCAATCCCAAAGGTGCCGAGCCCAGCAGCGGGTGTGATGATCGATCGTTCCCGCAAGAGCAGCGGATCAAGTCCTAACGAGGCTAGCTCTGCCCACAACGCCGACAATCGCTTCCACAGACGTTCAGGGGAAGAACCAAGTGGCTCGTCGACCGGCACTGCTCCCCAAGCAACGAAGCCGCCCATATCGAGAAAGGCCGCCAACTCGTTCACGACCGATCCCAGCTGCGCGCCAACCGGCGCGCCAAGGACACCAATCCCGGTCCGCATCAGCAGTGCCCAATCAGCTCGTCCATTGACCTGCACACCGACCATTGCATCCTGGGACATGGGTTCAACCACTTCGGTCACCAGCTTCTCGATCTGATCCGAGGCGAGGGGAAATGTCGGGTGCATCGAGTTGTTGAGCGCTGGTTCCTCGAGGACTAGCAAGACTGGAGCGCCGGGCAGCCTTGATGCAGCGAGATCGAGCAGCTTCTGACCCCGTGCCTGCACAGCATTCTTGGAGATGGCTGAGGCAAGGTCGGCCTCAACGCCGTCAGCTAGCAGTCGAAGCTGGATCGTTACCGGACCGGTCAGCGACAACAGGATGGGCTCGACACGACCGCGGAGTCCATCAAGGAAGGTGCCGAGGGCATGCAGCGTTGCAGTGTCGTCATCAATCTCGCCAGCAGTGTCAACAAAGACCGGCATCGTCGGCGCCGAGGGCAGTCGCGGCAGCAAATCGAGCACAAATCGAGAGGCGTCGAAGGGGTTCAGATGCGGCAACGTACCGATCGTCGTCGCCAGCCCAGCTGGCAATTCAATCCGAAATGGCAGTGCCCCCACCTCCCTTGCTTAGCGATTGGCCCCCTCTATGCGCAAGTCTAGGGAGATGCAGTTTCTGTGGATCCTCCGTTTGGCATGGCTCATTCTTCCTCTCACCACGGGCCAGACCCTGCTTGCAGCGCTCGACGACGCCAGTTCCACGCTTCGAATCACAGCCTTCGTGCTGGGCTTCATCGCCTGGGGAGTCGGATGCCTAGCGCTGCTCATCCCTCACCCGATCGGGCTGACTGCGATTCGTTTGAACGCGCCTGTGGTCGCCATCGGCAGCGTCGTGGCTTCGCTCGTGGGCACGCAGCAAGCAATCGGATATGTTGGCCTCGCAGTGGGCCTCGCCGCGGGAGTTGGCGCGTTAAGTGGGGTGGTCGCCGATGCCTGTGTGAATGGTGTTGCCTACGGTGATGAGAAGCGGTTCACCCTGAGAGCCCCGCTTTCCTTTCTCCTCGGCCCAGTGCCTGTGTTCTGGCTCCTCACCGTGGGAGCGCTGAACGCTGGCATCCTTCTGATCGCAGGCGGCCAAGTTCTTCTGGGCCTGGCAGCTGTTGCCTGCGGTAGTGGCTGCTCAGTTCCAGCGCTCAAGGCATTTCATGCCCTCACTCTGCGCTGCGCGGTCTTTGTGCCTGCCGGAATGACTTTGATCGACCACCTGTCATTCGCAGATCCAGTACTGCTCGCCAAGCGGAATCTGGCGCAACTTGGCCCGGCGCTTCAGGGAACTGCCGCCATCGATTTCACACAGAATGCACCAGGCCTGCGGCTTGAGGGCGCAATGAAAACTCCCGTCGAAATTGCGGAGCGCATTGATGGCTCCAACAGCGAGCTCAAGATGGTGAGTTCCTTGCTATTTGTGCCAACGCGACCGGGAGCAGTGCTGCAGGAGGCCGCCATTCGTGGCTTCGGATCATTGGCCTCGCACAGCACAGCCAGCCAGTCGTAGCCGCCTACCGGCGTCGACCCACTGGCGCCGACTTACTGACACCGAACTACTGACACCGAGCTACTGGCGTCGCGCTATCCCGCCGGCAAGCACACGGTCGCCCTGGTAGATCACTGCGCTTTGCCCGTGCGCCGTCTTGCGCTCCGAATCGCAATAGGTCAGGACAACGGAGCGCCCATCCTCCGCGACCTCGACACTGGCGAGTGCCCGAGGTTGTCCGTGCGCGCTGGTTTGAACAGACAGGGATTGCGGATCAACCTCAGCCAAGTGACTTGTATCTGCCCACACGAGCTCCTCGATCACCAGGGACCGGGTCAGCAGGTCCTCCGCTTCACCAACAGTCACCGTGGCAGTCTGATAGTCCACATCGGTGACGTACCGAGGCACTGCACCGCCGCCCAGATCAAGCCCTTTGCGCTGACCGATCGTCACCATTTCAATACTTGGAACCTGTCCGAGTTCGCTTCCAGCGTTGTCGACGATTCGGGCACGGCGCAGCGGGATTCGATCAGAGAGAAATGATTCTCGGCCGTTGCTGCGTGTGATGAAGCACACATCTTGGCTCTCGGCTTTGTTAGCGGTGCGCAGCGACAATCGGTTGGCAAGTGCTCGAACCTCAACCTTGGTCATCTCGCCAAGCGGAAAGAGGGTTCGTTCGAGAGCTGAGCCGACGAGCGGGTACAAAACATAACTCTGGTCCTTCGAGGCGTCCTCCCCTCTCGCAACGAAGTATTCGCCATCGACTTGCACTTTCCTGGCATGGTGACCGGTTGCAACGAGGTCGAACCCCAGAGCGTTGGCCCTTCGGAACAACTTGTCGAACTTGAGGTGCCGATTGCATTCCACACACGGGTTCGGGGTTCGACCTTCAGCATGGTCGCGCACATACGGATCAACCACGTGAGTGTTGAATTCCTCGCTGAAATTGAACACGTGATGGGCGATTCCAAGTTGCTGTGCCACCCTGCGAGCGTCGTCGACATCGGAGACCGAACAACAGCCCGTGTCGCTCTCTCCGCCCCAGAGCCTCATCGTGACACCAATCACCTCGTGGCCCTGTTCAACCAGCAATGCAGCCGCGACGGAGGAATCCACACCTCCACTCAACGCAACCAGGACCCGACTCATCGGTTCATCATCGCGGAAATTCGCGGAGACGCGAAACACATTGTCCAACGATTCCGGCTGCTGTGAGCGCGATCTCCGGCGTGGCTTCCGGCCCGAAGGAGAACCTCACGGCTCCAGATGCCCACTCTGGATCGACCCCGAGTGCCCCCAGCACCCCCGAGGCCTTGACTGCCCCCGAGGCGCACGCGGATGCAGCAGACGC
>DORQ01000311.1:17828-20447 GCA_003514205.1 Acidimicrobiaceae bacterium | reverse complement strand
CGAAAGACACCAACCACCTAGAAGGCGGCCGAATCTCAACCTGGTTTGGCCAACCATCTAGCGAACCTTACGAACAGGCACATGCGCTCCTGAAGGAGGTTGGCCTTGGAGCCCTCGCCACGAGGTTTCCCTCGGAGTGTTCAAACGGTCAGCGCCACCTCGTTGCCCTCACCAGGGCGCTTGCACGAAAGCCCCGCCTACTCCTCCTCGACGAGCCTGCGGCCGGCTTAGACCCTGAGGAGACAGAGCACCTCGCCAGACTTATCAACAGCCTTCCCGATCGGGGCATTGCAGTCCTGCTCGTCGAACATGACATGTCACTCGTCTTTGGCACCTGCTCCGAGATTCTGGTGTTGGACTTTGGTCGGAAGATCGCAGCGGGCCCACCTGGCCAGATCCGTTCGGACCAACGCGTGATTGACGCCTACCTCGGCGGGGCCGCGTGATCGCCGTCTCCCCGGTTGCACTTGAGGTGCACGATCTCGTTGCGGGCTATGGGGATCTCACGGTGCTTCGCGGTGTGAGTTTCTCAGTGAAGCCTGGCAAGATTCTCACGATTCTCGGCCCAAACGGAGCTGGTAAGTCCACCACGCTGCTCACCATCTCTGGCCTTACCGACCAACAAGGTGGTGAGATCATCATCAATGGCGAGTCTCAAGCACGCTCGCGCTCCTCGCGCTATGGAGCCACCGTCAGATCGCGCGCACAGCTCGGGCTTGGACATGTGCTGGAGGGTCGCGGCCTCTTTTCTGATTGTTCAGTGGCCGAAAACCTCAAGCTCGGATTCGGCAAGGCCTCGGGACCCATCACTCCGGCGTTGATCAACGAATGGTTCCCCAAACTCGCACAGCTCGCACAGCGAACTGCCGGCTCCCTGTCAGGCGGAGAGCAACAGATGCTCAGTTTGGCCCGAGCAATGGCCGCACAGCCGAACGTCCTCATGATTGACGAGATGAGTCTGGGTCTCGCTCCCGTGATTGTCGAGGAGTTGATGCCAGTGCTCCGGTCCCTTGCTGACGAGCATGGCGTGGCAGTGATTCTTGTCGAACAACATGTTCAGCTTGCCCTCTCGATCGCAGATGAAGCGGTTGTCCTCAATCGTGGGGTCGTTGCACTCAAGGCTTCCGCGGCTGAGCTCCGTGCCAACCCAGAGCGCATCACCGAGAGTTACTTTGCAGGCCAGTAGCTGGGTTTGCCGCTGAGTCCGGTGAGGTGCACGTGAACCGCAGTCGAGTCGAGGTATTTCTGCGAATTCTCTTGAACTTTGCCTGCAGAACGACGAATATCGGTGGGTGACGAAGCCGACTCTGGACGCGATCGACAAGCTCCTCATTCGTGAGCTTCAGATCGATGGCCGCAAGCCGTACACACAGCTGGCCAAAGTCGCCGGGCTTTCCGAGGCCGCAATTCGCCAGCGCGTTCAGCGTCTCATTGATGGACAGGTCATGCAAGTGGTGGCAGTCACCGATCCACTCTCGCTCGGGCTCCGTAGGGCAGCGATGATCGGTATCCGGGTCGAGGGCGACCTCCGCACAGCCGCTCGCAAGCTCGCCGAGTACGAGGAGGTCGTCTACGTGGTCCTCACTGCTGGAACCGTCGACATTCTCGCCGAAGTCGTCGTCGAGGACGACGAGGCGCTGCTTGAGCTGCTCAATGATCGAATCAGAACCATCCCAGGCGTAGTGGGAACCGAAACCTCGATGTATCTCAGCATCGAGAAACAGACGTACCAATGGGGTGCCAAATAGCCATGAACACAACCAACACGCCGGGTCGAAGCCGGGCGGAGCTACACGAGCTCGGCTCGCGACACCTCTGGATGCACTTCACCCAAATGGGGAACTACGCCACGGAAGAGATGCGGGTGATCTCCAGAGGAGAGGGTTGTTACCTCTTCGACACGGAGGGCAAGCGCTACCTGGACGGGCTCTCTGGGCTCTTCGTGGTTCAGGCGGGTCATGGGCGCACCGAGCTGGCAGAGGCCGCTCGAGAACAATCCGAGAAGCTCGCCTATTTTCCAATCTGGGGCTACGCACACGAGCCAGCAATTGAGTTGGCGGCACAACTTGCGAGCCTCTCACCAGGCGACCTCAACCGGGTGTTCTTCACGGCCTCCGGCTCTGAGGCAGTGGAAACTGCGTGGAAGATCGCTCGCCAGTACTTCGCCGCCATTGGCGAACCTGGTCGCTACAAGGTGATCAGCAGAGACGTCGCTTATCACGGAACCACCATGGGGGCGTTGTCGATTACTGGCCTCCCATCGCTTCGCCAGCCTTTCGAACCGCTGGTACCGGGGGCCCGACACGTTCCCAACACCAACGCGTATCGACCCTGGATCGAGGGACTCAGCCCTGAGCGCTTCGCCGAGGAATCCGCGCTGGCCATTGAACGAGCCATCCTGTCCGAGGGGCCAACCTCAGTGGCAGCTGTGTTCCTTGAGCCGCTACAGAACGCTGGCGGATGCTTTGTGCCTCCCCCCGGCTATTTCACCCTCGTCCGAGAGATCTGCGACAAGTACGGCGTCCTGCTCGTCTCGGACGAAGTCATCTGCGCGTATGGGCGGCTGGGACACATGTTTGGCTCTGCCCGCTACGGGTATGTGCCTGACATCATCACCTC
>DORQ01000311.1:12470-17607 GCA_003514205.1 Acidimicrobiaceae bacterium | reverse complement strand
GCATTCGCGCACGGAATCACCTTTGGCGGCCATCCAGTGAGTTGTGCGGTCGCGCTGGCCAACCTTGCGATTCTGGAGAATGAGGACCTCTGCGGCAACGTCTTGGCACACGAAGGTCAATTCCAGAACATGCTGAAGTCGCTCCTCGATATCCCCATCGTCGGTGACGTTCGGGGCGATGGCTATTTCTGGGCCATCGAACTGGTACGAGACCAACAGACCAAGGCCGAGTTCTCCTCAGCAGAGACTGAGCACCTGATACGAGGCTTCCTCTCCCCCAGGCTCTTTGAAGAGGGCCTCATCTGCCGAACCGACGACAGAGGTGAACCGGTCATCCAGCTGTCCCCTCCGCTGATTGCGGGTCCTGCGGAGTTCGAGTACATCGAGAGGGTGCTTCGGTCCGTATTGACAGCAGCAGCAGAACAACTTCTGTAGCACTCACACTGCCGCGCGGTACTAAACTCGCTTTTATGTACCAGGAGATTGAACTCGCACCGCTCGATGAGCCGATGGAGCTCGGCCCCTCCTCGCTCTTGTGGCGCTGGGCCGACCAACGGTTGAGCTTCACCGGCCTCACAGCGGGCCTGCTGCAGCTCATGCATCCAGCTATCGGAGCCGGAGTGATTGAACACTCGGACTTCTTCAACGATCCATGGGACAGAGTCTTCCGCTCGGTGCCCCAGATACTTGACGTTGTGTACAGCGGACCCGAGGCGGAGCGAGCTGGCAGAAAAGTCCGCAACTACCACCGGCGCATCAACGGCATCGACTACCTGGGTCGACCGTACGACGCGTTAAGCGCCGAGACCTTCTGGTACGCGCATGCCACTTTTCAACACAGTGTTCAACAAGTCGCCGAACGATTCAGTTTCAGCACCTTCACCGCAGCCCAACGCGAGCAGCTCTACCGCGAAGGGGTCGAGTGGCATCGCCGATATGACGTCGGAATGGCTGAAGTGCCGCCGGATTACGCTTCGTGGGCAACGAAATGGAGCCACTACAACACACACATTCTTGAGATGACCCCCGCCGCGCAGCGAGTGCTCGATCTCAGCCTTCATGGAAAGGCGGAGCATCTCCCTGGGCTTCCCACCTGGACGCTTCCAATTCAGCGCCAACTCCTGACACCGATCTTCAGACTGACCCAAATCGGCGGGTTACCCAAGATCGTCCGCGACCGATTCGATATTCCGTGGACTGTCGCCAATCAGCTCGAGCTTCAGGTATTTGAGGAGTTCGTTCGCCGCACTTGGCGGTTCCTCCCTGCGAAGGTTCGAATGCCTCCTGAAAGCATCAACGGGCGTCAACGAGAAGCACTCGCCGCACAACAGACACGTCCGCCACGGGCAACCAAGTAGTGGCCCGCACTGCAACTGCCATCACCCGTGATGGTCTCATCGAATCTCTCCTGAACTACCAGCCACTCCCGCCAAGCGGCAGTGAGCCGAAACTCCTCGACGCTGCTCTCGAGCTCCTTGAGGATGAGGGGCTCCGAAACTGGACGATGGATGAGTTGGCTTCGAAAGCCAAGGTTGGACGAACCACTGCCTACCGGCATTTCGCGAGTCGAGACGAGGTGATCACCGCAGCACTCGCGTACGCGATTCAACAGATGCTCAGCCGGATTTCGTTCGAAGTCGCCAACATCACCGATATCACCGAGCGCATCACCACCGCGATGGTGCTCGGCATCTTGGAGTTTCGATCCTCGGCCCTCCCAGCACTGATGATGTCGGACCCCGACCTCATGGTGCCGCTGCTCGCTGCGAGCAGCGGGCCACTCCTCGTTGCAGCACGGGCCCAACTGGCTTCGATGGCGGCGGGGATCAACGGGGACCGCGAGCCCGAGATCGACCTGGCAATCGCTGAGACGCTCCTGCGATTGGCGATCAGCCTCGCCCAAATCCCCGAGTCAGTATTGCTCTCCCCCACCGGCAATCACTCTCTGCTTCGCACCGTGGTGGGCGCCGTGCTCGGCATTCACCCGCGATAGCCGGTCGACCTGTTCACGACCTGTGCTGCTTGGTCAGACGTCGCAGGGTGGATCGCCGAGTCCTTCTGCAAGCGAATTCGGAAACTCAGATTGGGTCACCTGATCGGCGGGGCCCTCAGACCCGGTGCGCTCGCCCTGACGAGGGCCCGCTTCGCCATGGAATCCCTGCTGCCTCCATGCCTCATACACCACGATCGCAGCAGCATTGGCGAGGTTCAGACTCCGACTTCCAGGCATCATGGGCAGTCGGAGCAGTCTGCCCTCAGACCTGAACTCATCGCGAAGTTCTGGTCCAAATCCACTTCGTTCACAGCCAAAGACAACGACATCAGACTCGCTAAACTCGATCTGATCGTGGCGCTGGTCCCCTTCCGCGGAGAAACCAAACATGCGATGTGGGCGAAGACTGCTTCGGCAGGCGGACCAACTCTCGTGAATCTGAACCTCTGCGAACTCGTGGTAATCCAATCGAGCGCGACGGAGCAGCGCTGACTCAAACCGAAAGCCAAGCGGTTCAACAAGGTGCAGCCGTGTGCCGCTATTCGCACACATCCGAATCACGTTTCCAGTGTTCGCCGGAATCTGTGGATGAACAAGGACCAGATTCAACACCGCCGTCTCCGAAGCGTCTGGGGTTCACAACCACGTTGTTGAACGCACGGTACGATGGCGAGCAACTTCACAGGGGGGAACCATATGACCATTTCACGCCAGGGTCGAGCTCGAACGATCCTCGCCGCGCTACTGCTGCCGTGCCTCGTGGTCATCGGATGCGCAGATGACTCATCCACCAAATCCGACACTGCTGACACTTCCGATCAGAAGCCAGCTGCTGCAAACACCACAGGCGCACAAGCATCCGAGGAGACAACCTCCACAGTTGCACCGTCCGAATCGCTTCACATCCTGGTTACCAACGATGATGGCATCGCGGCGCCCGGGATTGATGCCCTCGTCAATGCGTTGAGCGAGTTGCCTGACACCACCGTTGAGGTCGTCGCACCTGCTGAGAACCAAAGCGGCACCTCCGACAAGACGACACCTGAGGGAGCACCAGGAACGCCTGCTGCCACAGCCTCGGGAGTCGCCGGCACCGCCGTCGCCGGGTTTCCTGCTGATTCGGTGATCTTCGCCCTGGCAAACCGCGGCACTCTACCGACGCCAGACCTCGTCATTTCCGGGATCAATGCGGGTGCGAACATCGGTCCATTTGTTTCGCTCTCGGGGACAGTGGGCGCAGCGAAGACTGCTGTCCGAAATGGCATCCCTGCTCTCGCCACAAGCCAAGGTCTCACTGACAACCCCGACTATGGCTCCGGCGTGAAGTACACCCTTGAGTGGCTGGCCAAGAATCGCTCCCAGGTGCTGGACGGCACGTTGGCAGTGAAGGTCTATAACCTCAACATCCCAACCTGCACCACCGGAACTATCCGCGGCATGGTCACTGAGCCGACAGCCACCGAGGTGAACGACCGCGAGATGGTGAAGAGCAACTGCGAGTCAACAGTGACCGAGTTCGCCGATGATGTGGATGCATTTGGCAACGGCTACGTCGCCTACGCCGAACTCACCGAATAGCCTCGATGTCCGACGCGGTACTCAATCCAGCACAACAGGCACTCCTTGAACAGATACGCACGCCGGCAGGGGCGCCACGGTTCTTCAAGCCAGGATTCGTGGCTGAACTGCGTTCCGATATGGAAGCGCAGCTCGCTCCCCTCGCCACAGCACTGACCGAAATTGATGCCGACGGAGTCGCCGCGTCGCGGGACCAGCTCTTTCTTTCCAAAAGCCTGATCGAACGGGTCTTGGGATGTGAGTCGAAGTTCCTCGCGGATGACGCCATCCCGTTTGAGTGGTCGATCCCCATAGCGAAGGGCACGCTTGCGCATCGTGCCATTGAACTCATTGCCACATCTGAGCGCGTCCGACCCCCCTTGGAACTCATCGACGAAGCAATGGCACGGATGCAAGCAGAAGGAACCGGCCTGGGAGGATGGCTCGCGCTTGCTTCAGCGGAAACCCTGGCGGAAATACGCGGTGCGACCAACAACTTGGTCCTGTCGTTCTGCGAAACCTGGCCACCACTCAAGAGGCGTTGGATGCCTGCCGTTGAGTTTCCGCTGCGCGCCGAATTCTGTGGCGGCACCATCGTCTGCGGCGGCAAGCCAGATATCACTCTGGGAACCGCCCATGGCCATGAGGCACGAAAGGTCATCGTTGACTTGAAAACTGGTGCCCGCCGAGCCGAACATCGTTTGGACCTTCGGTTCTACGCATTGCTCGACACGTTTCGCGTCGGCACTCCACCGAGGCTCTTGGTGAGCTACTACCTCGATCAAGGCCAGCTCGAATCCGAACTCGTGACCGAGGCTCTCCTCGAAGCAACAGTGGATCGGGTGGTCGACGCTGCGCATCGGGTAGTGGACCTCCGACGCGAACGCAGGGCTCCCTCGACTGCTCCCGGGACGCACTGCCGCTGGTGCCCACTCAATGCCAGCTGTCCCGATGCCGCGGACCTCAGTCGCTCCGACTCGGACTAGCTCGATCAGCATCGCCCAACGCGGACAGGAACCCGCCAAACCGAAGAATCAGCGCAACCACAACGAGCACGCCTCCAGCAGCAACCGTGACCGAGCGAATTCCGAACTGCTGAGATGCTTCACCCCAGATGAGTAATCCCAGTGGCAGCGCACCGGTCAAACACATCACGTACACCGAGTAGGCCTTGCCTCGCATGTCTTCACGAGCTAGCAACTGAACCGAAGTGTTCAGCGCAGAGGCGATCACCAAGTAGGCGCCGCCGAACGCGAGAAGGCCAACCACTGCAAGGGGCCACGACGGGGCGAGGCCAACAGCTGAGGTTGCCACTGCGTAGGCCGACATCCCAATCACCGCCAAACGCTCGCGCCGAACGCGCTGGCCCACCGTGAGGAGAAGGGGAGCGACAAGGAGCGATCCAATCCCTCCAGCGCCAAACACCACACCGAGTCGCCACCCTCTCAAGTGAAAGATCTTGCTTCCATAGACAGAGGCGACGAAGTTGAACAACGGGCTTGCGAATAATGCCACCGAGAAGATGCCGATGCAGGCAGCACGAATTCCAGGAACAGTTCGGACATAGCGAACCCCATCCACGAACTC
>DORQ01000311.1:1830-12233 GCA_003514205.1 Acidimicrobiaceae bacterium | reverse complement strand
TGCAAAGACAATGGAGGCACCCGCGAACGAAATGATGATGCCAGCGAGGAAGGTACCAAGCGCGCGGGCGGAGTTGAACTGAGTCGAGTTCAACGTGACCGCATTGACCAGAAGGTCCCTCGGCACCAACTGACTCACAAATGCCTGCCATACAGGAATGTTCAGCCCACTGCCGAGACCCGCAGCAAAGGCAAGGGCCGCCAGACGTCCAGGGGTCGCCAGGCCTTGGGACACGAGGAACCACAGGGCCACAGCAAGGCCAGCTTGGAGTAGCTGGGTCACAATGAGCATTCTGCGCCGATCAAATCGGTCTGCGAGCGAGCCCCCAACGGCGCCCATCACCATGATTGGGATGTATTGCCAGAATCCGTTGTGTCCAACGCCGCTCTCTCGGCCAGTCAGCTGGAACACCACGTAGGGCATCGCCGCACTCTGCATCCACGAGCCAGTATTCGAGGTGAGTGCCGCGATCCAGAAGATGCGAAACTCTCGGTTTCGCAGCGCCGCTGTTGCACCGGCGAATGTAGAAACGGCGCTCACACGGCGACACTACCCCCTGGAGGGTTAGACTCCGTCCTGATGGCCGATCAGCCGAAGATGCCAGCCCGAACCTCAAAGAAGCCGGCACCCTCACCCGCGCCCCGCCGCGTGACCAAGATAGCCTCGACTTCCAAACGAGCTGCGCTGGCCAACGAGGAGAAGATCCTCGCCCAATTGCAGTCGAAGCTGCAGGAACCCCACACCACAACCACAGAGCTGGTTCACGTCCCAACCGTTGCAGACGAGTTGGAGCGCGAGCCGATCGCCCCATCGGCGCGGCGAAGCGACGTGGATGAATGGGGACGTTCCGAACGAATGCGGTCATTGGCCCGAAAGGCCTACGACCCGATCTACAAGAATTGGTTTCGTGCCGAGTGGGAGGGACTCGAAAACATCCCTGCCGATGGCGGAGCACTGCTCGTCGCGAACCACGCTGGGGCAATTCCCTCTGATGCTCCGTGCATCATGCATGGCATCGAGAAAGAGCTGTCACGTCCGGTCTACGGTCTCGCAGACAACTACTTTCGCAAGGTGCCTGTCGTAGGAACCATGTGGTCACGTCTTGGTGGTCTGCCGGCACATCCGGACAACGCCTACCGCCTTCTTCGCGAGCAGAAGCAATTAGTGCTGGTCTTCCCTGAAGGGGCAAAGGGCCCGTCCAAGTCCTCGAGCGAGCGCTACCAGCTCCGAAGATTCGGGCGAGGCGGATTCGTCGAGATTGCGATGCGGGCCGGAGTTCCGATTCTACCAATCGCGGTCATCGGCGCTGAGGAGTCAATGCCGATCGTGGCCAGGCTTCCAAGCATGGCTCGGGTCGTTGGCGCGCCCTACATACCAATCACTGCCAACATGCTCGCATTCGGTCCTTTGGGGGCAATGATCTACTTCCCGGCCAAGTTCAAGCTCCGAGTCCTCCCACCGGTCTCCTTCGATATCGAGCCTGATCAAGAGCGCTATTCCCGCAGCCGAATCATGGACGAATCTGAACGAATTCGCGATCAGATTCAGGAAGCACTCTTTGAAATGCTTCGTGAGCGACGATCGGTGTGGTGGGGCTAGCAATGGCGGCGAAGGTGACGAACCCACCTCAACAACCTGGCCGACGAGTCTTGGTGACTGGGCTCAGTTCCTTCTGGGGTGGCCGGGTAGCACAGCACCTAGAAGCCGATCCAAGCATCGAGGTCATCGTTGGCCTCGACACCGATGAGCCGAAAGTAGAACTCGACCGCACCGAATACGTTCGGGTGGACGCCAACTACTCAATTCTGGCGAAGATCGTCAAGGCTGCACGTATCGACACGATCATCCATACGTTTCTCGTCGTTGATCCAACTCAGGCATCTCGGCGCACGATGCACGAGATCAATGTCATTGGCACGATGAACCTGTTCGCCGCCGCCTCCGCGCCGAATTCCACGGTACGAAACGTGATCGTGAAATCATCAACGGCGGTGTATGGCTGTGCAGCAGAGGACCCCACCTGGTTCACCGAGGAGACACCGCCATCGCGACCCTTACGCCACCCAGTTGAGCGTTCGTTGGACCAGGTCGAGGGATACGTCCGTGACTTCGCTGAGGACAATCCCCACGTGGCGGTTTCCATCCTTCGGTTCTCCAATGTGATCGGCGAGGAAATCGAAACGCCACTCACCAGAGCGCTGCAATTGCCGGCTGTCCCCTCCCAGTTCGGATTTGATCCCCGACTTCAGTTCGTGCATGAACACGACGTGATCCGGTCGATTCTGTTCGTCCTGAAAAACAGCCTGTCGGGAGTATTCAACGTCGCAGGCGATGAAATGCTGCCGTGGACCGAAGTCGCGACGATCTGCGGCAAGAACACATTTCCACTTCCACCGGCCTTTCAGGCCGCCCTGTTGTGGCCTCTTAAGCGCTCCGGGTTGGTGTCGCTTCCCGAGGAATACCTCAACCTTCTTCGCTATGGCAGAGGGGTCGATACTCGGCGCCTCAAGGCAGCAGGCTTCGAGTACCACTACGATTCATCAGCGGCAGTGAATGCCTTCATTGAAGCGGTCCGGCTTCGCAAGACGCTCGGACACCACGATCCTTCGTATCGATACGAGCGTGATGTCGAGCAGTTCTTTCGGCATTCACCAGCAGTGATCCGCGAACCCTAGCTCTGCGCGCCAGCCTCGCCGTCTGAACTCTGCGGGCCGTCTGAACTCTGCGGGCCGTCTGAACTCTGCGGGCACTCTGAACGTGCAGGACCATCGGAGCTCGCAGGATTCGCGGCGAGAGCGATCACTTCCGCGAACCGAGACCGGATGGCCGACCATTGATAGCGCTCAAGGAAGCGCTGCTCCGCCGCCTCCGCAAGTGATACGCGAAGGTCACGTTCGCGGAGGAGCCGCACGCACTGACGCGCAAACTCATCCGGTGAATCCGCGATCAGGAGATGCACACCATGGTCAACATCAATTCCCTCGCAGCCAAGCGTGGTGGACACAGTCGGCAAGCGATTCGCCATCGCCTCCACAACCTTGAGTCGAGTACCAGCACCATGGCGTATGGGCACCACGGCGACATCGGCTCCAGCCAACTCCTCCTGCAGCGTGTCCACCGCGCCGACTATCTCCACGCCTGGGAGACCCCGAAGATGCTCAATGGCCTCACAGCCTCGTCCGACGAGGCGAAACCGGGCACCCGGGATGTCGGACCGGATACGCGGCAACACATCGGCAGCGAACCACTGCGCCGCATCGGTATTCGAGTGATACCCCATCAGCCCGACAAACAGAAAAACCGGCGCAGCCGGGTCGGCAACCTCCGTGTGTTCATTGGGCTCCCAGGCCCGTTCATAGCCATTCGGAATGACGACTGCGTTGCTGCATCCACTCCGCTCACGGTCGAGTTCACTCGGGACGATGACGAATCGACTCATTGATGAGGCCGTTGCCTGAACCGCGCGCCACCGCCGCTCATCGATGGAGTTGACCACTCCAATGACGTTCCAGCGAAGCCAGGCCATGGCCCGACCAGCAGCGCTCATGCCCAGAACAACAACGGGTCCCGCTTCACGAAGGGAGCGAAGCGCGAAGTCCTCTAGATCCACGAAGTCGACGACAGCCGGACAACGACATAGGTTCACCGCCACATTCCAGGAGTCGAGATGGGCAAAGAACACCACGTCCGCGGTGCTTGACGCGACGGCTTGTTCAATCAGAGCCGTTTCACCGAAATTTCGTCGAACGAGCCGTCGTGGCAGGTTGGAGAACGACCACCTTGGCAGCCACTCTCCTGCAGATCGTTCGGGCCGTTCCGGGATCACGGTGACCGACACGCCCTCAGGAGCGGGACTTCGATCCCGATCAGATCCGTCGAGACACAGAAACTCGACCGGTCCAAGCAGCCTCAATCCCTCAATGAGATTTGAAAGTCGGAGCTCCACTCCTCCAGCCGCTGGCCACGGGTACACTTCTGCAACTACACACGATTTCACGGTTGTACGCTATCCGCGCCGCGTCCTGCGGCCTCCACTTATCGAAGGGCAACGCTCGTGCAATTCACCTCACTCGAGATCGACCACGGTGTTGCAACGCTGATACTTCGAGACCCAGATCGTAGAAACGCATTGAATCTCGCCATGTGCGCCGAGATGGTGGAGGCCGTTGCAGAGGTAGAGGCTCGCGAGGATGTCTCCGCACTCATCGTGACCGGTTCCGGCAAGGCGTTCTGTGCTGGCGCGGATCTCAGCCAGTTGGGGGCTTCCCAAGCCGAGGGCCTGCGCGAGATCTATTCGGGCTTTCTCGCCGTCGCCTCCTGTCGTCTCCCCACGATCGCTGCGGTCAACGGTGCAGCAGTTGGGGCGGGGATGAACCTCGCGCTGGCCTGCGATGTGAGAGTCGGAACTCCGAACTCTCGGTTCGATTGTCGCTTCCTCGACCTCGGCATCCATCCTGGTGGTGGCCATACCTGGATGCTGAACCGCATCCTGGGTCCGCAACGCGCAGCCTCCATGTTGTTGTTCGGCCAGATCCTGGATGGCGAACAAGCAGCAGCGGCCGGCCTGCTCCTTGAATGTGTTGAGGAGCATGCCCTCCTCCCGCGCTGCGCTGAGCTCGGTTCCCGCGCCGCTTCGGCACCACGAGAACTGCTCCTCAGGACCAAGCAAACGCTCCAATCCACGGCCACCATGGCTACCCACGCAGAGGCTGTCACTGCCGAGCTGGGCCCACAGGTCGAGTCAATCCAGCGACCCGAGTTTGTTGAACGGCTGGCGGCGCTCGCTGCGAAGGTGTCCTCCCGAGGGTGAGTTCACCGTCCTGAGACCTGCTGAGATCAGTAGTCTTCGAACCCCTCAGACAGGATCAGCAACAGAGCTGAAGTACTTCGACACACTAGAAGACCCATTCTCGAAGCAATTGCTCGCCTCGTTCCTCCCACTCTTCCGTTGTCATGGCGAAGCGGGTGTGGTCCTCCCAGACCCCGTTGATCTCCAAGTAGCGAAGTGCCGTGCCTTCATTGCGGAGGCCAAGTTTCTCCACCACACGCAGCGAGGGCGCGTTTCGGGGAATGATGGCTATCTGGATGCGATGAAGCCGCAACTGCTCGAATGCATACCGCAGGATGAGCACTACCGCCTCAGGCATCAATCCCAGGCCGGCCTGAGCCTCATCAATCCAGTAGCCCACATATGCACTCTGAAACGGGCCACGGTGAACTGAGCTGATGTTGATCTCGCCAGCGAGATAGCCACCGTGAAAGAGACCAAACCCGAATCCGGTGCCCATCTGCGCTTCCCGCGCCCGCGCCTCGCACCGCGACGCGAACACAGCAGGGTCGACAACGCTGCTCAGCGATCCCGGAACCCGCATCGGCTCCCACACCGACAGCCATTCCTCATTGCGTTGTCGAACCCCACTCCAGGCAACAAAGTCGCTGTGACCAAGTGGGCGAAGAACGAGCCGGCGACCAATCAACGTGGTTGCCGAGGGCGTAGCTGCCGGATGCTGGCCTCGCTCGTTGTTCCGACGGGACCACATCAGGGGGTGCTCGCTCCGCTCACGACAGATGCCAGCAGCCCATCCAAGATGTCGCTTTCGCTGACCAGACAACCCGCCACTCCAAGATGGCGCAGGACGGCGACGAGTATGCAGCAGCCGCCGACGATGACGTCAGCACGATCGGCCGACAACCCTGGATTGTGAACGCGATCGGCGATCGACTCTGAGGCCAGGGTTCGGAACACGTCCTCTGCCGCAGCCTTGGTCAGTTCGAAGTGATGAGTTGCAGATCGTTCATATGCCACGAGTCCAAGTTCCACGGCAGCCACTGTCACGAACGTTCCTGCCACCCCCACCAGCGTCTTCACCTCAGCGATTTCAGGAATGGCCCGCACCACGTCCTCAAGGTGTTGATCCAATACCCCCAAGCAATTCGAGAGCTCTTCAGGCAGCGGCGGATCGTGCAGTAGGAACCGCTCAGTCATCCGAACACAACCAACGTCGATGGAGACTCCCCGCTGGAATCGCTCAGTGCCGAAGGAGAATTCGGTTGAACCGCCACCGATATCGACGACGAGGAACGGGCCAAGGGCAGGATCCAGCTCGGCGGTCGCTCCTAGGAAGCTCAGTTCAGCCTCCTCCTCGCCTGACAACAACTCCGGCTCCACGCCGAGTATCTCGAAGGCCGGCAGAAAGAACGCCTCGCGATTCCGGGCATCTCTCGCAGCTGAGGTCGCAGTGACGCGCAGGTGCGAAACACCGTGGTGGTCACAGAGCTCTCGGTACTCTCTCAGCACGGCGAGCGTTCCTTCAATCGCTGCCGGCGCGAGCTCACCGGTCGCATCCACGCCACGGCCTAACCGGGTGATCCTCATGTCTCGCACCACAACATCTGACTCGTCGCCGATGATGAGGCGAACCGAGTTGGTCCCACAATCAATTGCCGCCGAGATCGGGCTACCCATGGGTACCCCCCAGACGCACGCCATCGAATTGCTTGAGCTCATGCTCAACCCATTGCCCAACTGGATCATCGCCACCGGCCAGAAACCATGCGTAGTGCGTGTGCAAACACTTCACCCCGATCCGAGTTCCACCCACTCCACCGGAGGGACGTGGCCCGAGGTATCCATCAGGTATCTGAGCATCACGGGCGTCTCGATAGCGATCATGGACTGCCGCCAAGACATCCAACCCGATCTCGGACTCAGAGCGATTCACGCCGCCTTGGGCCTCGATCGTCCCGATTCTGCGATTCAGTTGCGGGTCGACGAGCCAGTACATGGTCGGCATTGGCGTGCCGTCGGTGAGAAACGGCGAATTGCGAATCACCGTCGGCTGACCTCCAGCGTTACGCGCAGCGACCCAATACTCGCAACGCGGAGCCCTTCCCAAACACGTACTCGTGTAGTGCTCGTCCTCGGGCGAAGGAATCTCGTCCATCAACTACGTACGCCGGAAGCGATACAGGCCAGCAGCGATAACAGCCAGGCCAATCGCAGCAAGGAAGAGTGGCAAGAACCTTCGGAACGCCGGCGTCACACCAGCATCAAGGAGGTCGTCAGCGACGTGATCCGGCAACGATGACACAGTGGGGGCGACGCGCAACGCACCGTCGGCCAGCGATGCGGGGTCGGCTGACTCGTGGGGAACTTCGCTCGTGATTGCCATCACCACTCCTGGAGGTCGGCCAATGTGTCAATATCATCGGCGCTTCCCGAAACTGACACTCGAAGCGCACGTGAGGGAAATCTATCAATCAACAGCCGAGCGCCGTAATCGCCATCTGTCGGCAGCTCACCCCACACTGAAGCACCCAAGCGAACTGGCGGCGCGGAACGACCATCCGGGTAGGAGGCAATTGCTAGGTCAGAATCGGCTTGGGCCACCTGCTGCCAGGTCAGCGCCGGTACACCAATCATGTCGCAGAGGCCGACAACAACGGCCTCGTGGCCTCCGTCTGACGCGAGGTCGATGCCAACTCGCAATGAGGTTGCAAGCCCCCGTTCCCAATCAGCGTTGTGAACAACTCGGCACCAGCGCGGGGTCACGTCGCTGAGGTCTTGAGCCCCAGCGACAACAATCACCTCGGCGAACACGGCGCCGACCAGCTCGGAGAGCGGAGCCAGGGCTCGCTCGATAACAGAGCCGCTTGATGTTGCAGCCAGCAGTTTGTGGGTGGGCCCACCAAACCTGCGCCCACCTCCACCGCCAAGCATTACAGCTGCAAGCGTCAACGTTGTTCACCGTCCCCTTCCGCCCAACTCCAATCAGCGCCTGATGGACTCCGTGGAGAACTGCCAACCACGGCGCGGGACTGCCTCTTAGTACCTAAGCGTCGGTTCAAATCCGGCAGGTAGGTTGATGGTCTTGTCCTCGAGGTAGGCGCCGAGTCCTTCAGGTCCAAGCTCTCGACCGACGCCAGAGTTCTTGTACCCGCCGAAGGGAGCACTCCACTCCATGGCAAAGCCGTTCACGGTGTAGGTGCCGGTCCGAACTCCTCGTGCCACGTCGACACCGGCATCTACATCGGAGGTCCACACCGAACCGCAGAGACCGTAGTCGCTGTCGTTGGCGATTCGAATCGCGTCGGCGGTGTCGGAGAATGGGATCACCGAGATCACTGGGCCGAAGATTTCCTCCTGGGCAATCGTCATGGAGTTGTCGACATCAGCAAAGACAGTTGGGTCGACATAGAACCCGTCCAGGTCGGGACGGCCGCCGCCGGTGGTGATTCTGGCTCCCTCGGCCAACCCCTTCGCTATGTAGCCTTCCACGCGTTCACGCTGACGCTCAGCGACAAGCGGGCCGACCTCGGTTTCCATATCCATTGGATCGCCGACCTTCATTGCCTTCGTCGCCTCGGTAAGTGCCTCCACCATCTCGCTATATCGAGACTGGGGAACGAGGATTCGCGTTTGAGCAACGCAGGCTTGTCCGTTGTTCATCATTGCGTAGGGAAGGAGCCCCGCAACGGTGGAGTCGATCTCGGCATCTTCCATGATGATCGCTGCCGACTTCCCGCCCAGTTCCAGGGTGCAGCGGCGAAGTCGCTCGCCACAGAGTGCGCCAATTCGGCGCCCCGCGGCAGTGGAGCCGGTGAAGCTCACCTTGTCTACTCCGGCGGCAGTCACCAGATGCTCTCCAGCTTCTCGCCCGCCCGGTACAACATTGACCACGCCAGCTGGGATGCCAGCTTGCTCGACATACTGGGCAAGCATCAGTGCATCGAGTGGCGACTCTGGAGCTGGTTTCAACACCATGGTCGACCCAGACGCGAGCGCAGGGCCAAGTTTGAGCATGGAGATGAACAAGGGAACATTCCAAGGGATGATCCCCGCGCAAACGCCAACGCCTTCCTTGCGGACCAAGGCTGGGCCCATCATTCCAGCGCGAACCTCCTCGAACGGATAGGTCCTGGTGAGATTCACGAAGTAGTCCAGCACCATGGCAGATGCTCCCACCTGCGCTAGGTGGCTGAACAGCAGCGGGCTGCCCATTTCGGCCGTGATTACCTCAGCCAAGTCGTTCGAGTTGGCGAAGATCAGGTCGAGGAGTCGCTGCATTGCATCAGCGCGCTCAGCGGCCGGCATCGACGACCACGGCCCGTTATCGAACGCCTCGCGGGCGGCAGCGATCGCTGCGTCCATATCCGCTGGGCTGCCGTCCGGAACAGTCGCGATGACCTGCTTGGTTGCCGGGTTTGTGACTTCAATAGTTGCCGAGGTGGCGGGCGCAACCCATGATCCACCGATAAACAGCTTGTCGAAACTTGGCACCTCGGCCATGGCGATTCCCCTTTGTTGTCCCTACAGCGTCTCGTCTGACGAGCCGTCAGAAGACTGTAGCGCTCTTGCTATGGGGCTGACTGCTCGGCGGCCTTGGTGAGTTCCTCGCGCACCTCAGAGAACGGCCACACATCAGGGAGGTTGACCGAAGGAGGTAGATCAGCCGAGAGTGTGAACACCTCGTCGCCCGGGTAGGCATAGCCCAAAAGCCCCCGCGCTTTCCGCTCAATCGACGAGGTTGCACTCAGGTTGTCGACGACGCGCTGGGCCTCGTCACGCTTCTCGTTTGCCTGCTTGAGCTGCGCTCGAGCATCAGCGATTTGCTGGCGTTGGTCGAGCCAGAGACTTCCGGGTCGCGCCAAGGTTCCTGCGACAAGCAGGGCAAGCACCACCAGAAGTATCTGACTCCACCGACGCCACGGGATCATGCCTGCGAACCTCGACTGGCGAGGGCAGATGCGCCACGGTACACAGCATCATCGCCAAGCAGTTCTTCGATTCGAAGCAGCTGGTTGTACTTCGCCACTCGATCCGAGCGTGCCGGCGCTCCGGTCTTGATCTGACCGCAGTTTGTGGCCACCGCGAGATCGGCGATCGTCGTGTCCTCAGTTTCTCCGGATCGATGCGACATCACTGCAGTCATTGCGTTCCGATGAGCAAGCTCCACCGACTCGAGCGTCTCAGTCAGCGTCCCGATCTGATTCACCTTGATCAGAATTGAGTTGGCAACGCCTGCGTCGATCCCACGTTGTAGACGTTCGACATTGGTGACGAAGAGGTCATCGCCAACTAGCTGGACTCGTGATCCGATTCCAGCGGTCAACAAGGACCAGCCTTCCCAATCTTCTTCGTCCATGCCGTCTTCTATCGACACGATTGGGTACTTCTCGCAGAGCTCACCAAGGTAGCCAGCGAAGTCCGCTGAGCTCAACGAGCGACCCTCTCCTGCAAGCACATATTGGCCGCCCTTGTAGAACTCTGAGCTTGCCGCATCAAGTGCGATCGCAATTTGTTCGCCAGGAGTGAACCCGGCCTTCTCGATTGCCGAGCAGAGCAGTTGGACTGCCTCCTCATTGGACCCAAGGTTGGGGGCGAAGCCACCCTCATCGCCAAT
>DORQ01000311.1:0-1553 GCA_003514205.1 Acidimicrobiaceae bacterium | reverse complement strand
TTGTTGTCAGCATGCTCGCCGCCATTGAGCACATTCATCATGGGAACTGGGAGCACATGCGCATTGGCGCCTCCCACATACCTGAAGAGCGGAAGGTTCAACGAGTCGCTGGCAGCACGAGCCACAGCGAGCGAGACACCCAGAATGGCATTCGCACCAAAGTTGGCCTTGTTTGGCGTTCCGTCAGCCTCGCGAAGAACCCGGTCCACCTGCCGCTGATCGGTGGCATCAAGGCCGACCACTACCTCTGCAAGTGAATCATTTACGTGTTCGACAGCGTTGAGCACACCCTTGCCGAGAAGCCGGTCCCCACCGTCACGCAACTCGACGGCCTCAAATTGGCCAGTCGATGCACCCGAGGGAACAATGGCGCGCCCCGCGCAGCCGTCGGTGAGGAGTACCTCAACCTCTACCGTTGGGTTCCCCCGAGAGTCATAGACCTCTCGACCGTGAATCTGTTCGATGATGCTCATGGTCTGCTCGCTTTTAGTGTGTTGTAGAGGATAGTTCCAGAACCATGGGAGCACAGGTACCCCCTGAGGCTCAAAACGGCGGTTGCCTCGGCTGCCGTGAAAGACTCACACCATGACGATTCCTCCCGCACCGTCCGGCGACATCAGCGACTCACAGGTTTTCGACATGACCTACGCGGGTCAGCTGTCATTTGGTCGCCTTCCCGCTTCCCGCGATCTCTCCGCGATTGACTTGGCCATCGTGGGCATCCCGTTCGACCTCGGCACCACGAACCGGCCCGGCACTCGACTTGGACCGCGAGCGATTCGGGAGCAATCCACCTTGACCGCCGAGTTTCCCTCGGGTCTGTGGCCCTGGGACCATTCAGTGTTCGACCGACACCGCGTCGTGGACTACTTCGACATCGGATTCGCTCCTGGATACACCGAGGAGATGCTCACCAATACGGTCCAGCATGTCTCCGCCCTGTTGGAAGCTGGCGCGAATGTACTAGCGCTCGGCGGCGACCACATGATTGCCTATCCGCTCCTGCAGGCAACTGCCGCCAAGTACGGGCCGTTGTCGCTGATCCATTTTGATGCGCACTCCGACACCTGGGATGCGGGCGAGGAACTGAATCACGGAACCATGTTCCTTCGTGCTGCCCGCGAAGGGTTGATTGTTCCGGAGTATTCAGTTCAGGTGGGTATGCGCACACCGAATGAGTCCCATGGATTCAACGTCATTCATGCCGATCGCTTCTTTGAGATCGGTGTGGAAGCAACCGTTGCAGAGATTCACCGCACCGTGGGTGATCGGCCGGCATATCTCTCATTCGATATCGACTTCCTCGATCCGGCGTTCGCTCCTGGCACAGGGACACCGGTGATCGGTGGCGCGACGACCTGGCAGGCCCGACAGCTGCTCTTTGGCCTCAAGGGTCTCGATATCGTCGGCGCCGATCTGGTCGAAGTGTCGCCGCCCTATGACGCTGTCACGAACATCACAGCACTGGCTGGTGCGACGCTCGCACACGACGAGCTCTACCTGCTCGGGCTCGCTCGAGAACAGCGAGCCTCACAGGGCTAGCTCGGATTGCT
>DORQ01000036.1 GCA_003514205.1 Acidimicrobiaceae bacterium | reverse complement strand
CGCGCACTTCACGCCGACGCCGTGGCGCTTGATGGCCTCGGCGGAATCGATGGTCACCTGATCGTTGGTGGCATCTCGGTGTTCGATTCCCAGGTCGTAGTAGTCGAGTTCAAGATCGACGTAGGGGAGAATCAGCTGCTCCTTGATGAACTGCCAGATGATGCGAGTCATCTCATCGCCATCGAGTTCTACGACCGGATTTTCAACTTTGATCTTGGCCATGGTGCTGCTCCTTGGGGCGCGAGGTTCCGGGGTAAGTATACATGTTGCAGACAAGTGGGGGATCTGAGCGCGGCAAGGCGGGAGGGCCTGAGGTTTTCCGGCCGGTGGCGGGCATCGAGAGCGCTAGCGCCGAAGCGGAGCTAGCTGCGCGAACTGCCCGGCTTTGGAGGTCATCTCGTCGTACAGGCTGCCGCCGATGGCTCCTCGTTCGGCAATCGCCTGCATGAAGCCATCGAGTTCAGTTGGGATGGTCTCGGCGGCGAGCCCACCGATTGGCGACATCACGGCGTTCGGCAACCCAAGATTGGTCCGGGTTCGGTCGATGTTCTCGATGGTGTACTTGTAGCCATCGCGATAACCCGAGGCAGTGGTTCGGTTCGTCCAGTAGCCCATGGGCATCCATGCGTCGAACGAGGCCCCCAGTTCCTTCCACGGAAACGCCGGCCAATAGCCGGTGTTGATCACGTCGAGGACAACCGCCGGGAGGACAACTCCTGCCAGGGGCAATGTTGGAAACTCGGCGCGAAGCTGCGTGCTGAGGGCAACCAGGTTCTGGTTCCGCAGGGTGACATCAGTAACGGAGCAGCGATCCTCGATGTCGAGGCCGATGCCGTCGACTCCCAAGGCGGCAGTTGCGCGAAGGTGTCGCAGATCATCGGCTACGTCCTTATGGGCGGGCAGGAACCAACCAACCACCCGCATGCCGCGCCCCTTCGCCTTGGCGATGATGGAGACAAGGAGATCGTTGTCGAGAACTGGTTGGGAGAACTCAGACTTCGCAGTCTGGATGAACAACACCTGCACCCCGGCGTCAGCCATTGCATCAACGCGGGCGAGTGTGAATGAGGGACGAGCCGAGGAATTCTTCGACGCAATGAATGTGGGTGACCAGTCATAGACGTCGACCCAGCTCCCGAGCCCGCCGAAGGCGGCGCTTCGTGCCTCAAAACCCGCCGCTGGCGTTGTCGGTGTTGCTGAGGGAACTGGGATGTTGCGCTGGGTGCAGGGTGGTGGCGGGGGAGCCGTGGTGGGAGTCGCCGTGGTGGTGGTATTCGCTGCGGCGAGAAGATTGACGTATTGACCGAAGGTCATGACGCGCTTCCATCGCTTGTTGACACATCGCAGGATATGGGTTGAGTCTCGTCCCCAATCAGTGGTGTTGCAGCGCTTACCGCTTCTCCCCGGCTGACACGCGGAAAGGGTGCCCGCCACCAGCACTGTCGACACCAGAATGGCTACCGGGAAGCGGCCACGGCGTTGGGTCGGTCGGACTGCTCTGTTTGGCTGGATGCCGCAATGGCGATCGGGCGAGTTGAACAGGTGGGGATCAGGCAAATTGGGCTGCAGCATTGCTCGGAAGGGTAGGGGCAACGGCGATTGATGTCAGGTCGGGTCGATGCTCCGCGAGGTGCTGCCCGCGGCGGACAAGTGAGTATCGCGCCGGGCAGACAAGGTTTGTACGCGGCAGTAACCTATTGGATATTCACGCAAAACAGGGGGCATACGTTGAAGCAATACAGCCAGTTCTATATCAATGGCGAGTGGGTCGACCCGGTGAATCCAGGCGGAACCTATGAGGTGATCCACTCGGCCACTGAAGAGGTCATCGGCACAACTCCTGTGGGTTCAGCCGCAGACGTTGATGCAGCGGTCGTGGCCGCTCGCGCCGCGTTTGAGGGCTGGTCGAACACACCTCATGACGTGCGAGCCAAATACATTCGAGACATTGGTGCAGGCGTCGCAGCACGGTTCGTCGAGTTCGCCACCACGATGCAGGGCGAGGTTGGTTCGCCCAAGGGGTTCTCCGAACTCGTTCAGACCGGGCTTGCCATGGGTGATTGGGAAACCTACGCATCGCTGGTCGAGAACTACGAGTGGGAATCGATGCTGGGCAACAGCCTCGTGGTCAAAGAACCAATCGGCGTTGTTGGCTGCATTACGCCGTGGAACTATCCGCTGTATCTCATCGTGTGCAAGATTGCTCCGGCCATCGCGACGGGTTGCACCGTGGTTCTCAAGCCTTCGGAGATCACTCCCCTCAACGCCTACCTGCTCGCTGAGGCAATTCACGAAGCCGGACTCCCCGCAGGGGTATTCAACATGGTCATCGGTGATGGCCCAGAGGTGGGTGCTGCAATCTCGAAGCACCCTGATATCGATATGGTCTCGTTTACTGGGTCTGGGCGTGCCGGTGCCATGGTTCAGCGCGACGCGGCTGACACCGTCAAGCGAGTTGGGCTTGAGCTCGGTGGGAAGTCGGCGAATATTGTGCTCGACGATGCCGATCCTGCAGCTGTTGCAATGGGTGCAGTATTCGGGTGTTACCTGAATTCGGGCCAAACCTGCTCGGCCCTCACTCGGGTGCTGGTGCCAAAGTCGCGCGAACAGGAGTTCATAGACGCGATTGTGGCGGAGGCCTCGTTGGTGCGTTTGGTCGATCCTCACGCAGATGAGCCGGACCTCTTCCACGCGCTTGGCCCACTCTCCTCCAAGGCCCATCAACAGCGGGTTCAGCAGTTCATCCAAACCGGCATTGACGAAGGCGCTCAGCTGCTTGTCGGTGGTCCAGAGCAACCAGAGGGTTTCGCCAAGGGGTTCTACGTCCAACCGACGGTGTTCGGTGGAGTCACCGAGGACATGACCATCGCTCAGCAGGAGATCTTCGGGCCAGTGCTGTCAATCCTTTCGTATGAGGATGAGGACGATGCGGTTCGAATCGCAAACGGAACTGTGTTCGGACTTGCGGGTGCGGTTCAATCTGCTGATCTTGAACGCGCCAAAGGTGTCGCTCGCCGGATGCGAACCGGCCAGGTCGATGTGAACGGTGCGCCGTTCAACACGCTGGCGCCATTTGGTGGCTACAAGCAATCAGGCAACACGCGTGAGCGGGGCCAATACGGTCTTGAGGAATTCCTCGAGACCAAGTCAATCCAGCTGCCGTAGCACGCTGACTGGTTTCCACTGGCGGGTCGCCACCGAGGGTTCAGCCCCATGGTGCAGACCCGCCAGTGGTCGTTTTCTGTCCCGAAGGCGAGCGATCAATTGGGTCCGGAGCGCGATTGATCGATCAGGCTCAGCACGTTCTGAACGAGCGCGTCCAGAAACTCCTCGTCGATGGGCTGCAGGCTGACGAGGTGTCTGAGATACAGCGCGCCAGCAAGCTGATCTGCGAGCACCACGAGATCCACCTCAGGAGGGAGCCCACTTGCAGCGAGCGAAACCCCGCATTGTTGAAGAGCCTCCGAACGTCTTCGTTCAGCGAATGACCGTTGTAGCGCTGCAAATTCCGGGTCTCGATGAGCTGCATCGATCAGGGTCGGCAACAACCTCCCGTACGGCGATGCCAGTTTGGTCGCCAGATTTCGCAGCATTGAGCGAAGGTCGGCCTCGAGATCGCCGCTGGAGGCCGGCACAGCGGTTTCCTCAATGCTGGTGAGGGCATCAAGAGCGAGCTTTGCTCCAGATTCCCAGTGGCGGTAGATGGTTGAGCGCGCGACGCCACAGCGCTTGGAAACGGCGTCGATGCTGAAGCCTGCGTATCCGCGTTCCTCAAGGAGTTCGAGCGCCGCGACGCGCACCGTCTCGCGGGAACGAAGTACTCGAGGGTCTGGAGGGTTCATTGGCTTAGAGGGCCTCAGGCTCGCTACCCGGAATCGGAGCAACGTTGGGGATCCAAGTGCCCACGGTGAGCGAGCCGACCAGCGCAACCGCTGATGCCAGGAGAAGAGCGTTGTGGCTTCCGGAGATGAATGACTCGGCCGCCGCCTTGCGCAGTGCCATGGCGGACTCGGCACCGACCTGAGAGGCCGCGCGCTCGGCCACGATGTAGGCCTTCCCGATCGAGTCCTCCACCGCCTCACGGATCGCTGGAGGCAAGGGCACCTTGGCGGTTTTGGTTGCCATGGAAGAGGAATAGCCAGCACTCAGAACTGAACCGGTGACTGCGATCCCGATAGCACCGCCGACCTCGCGTGTGACGTCATTGACAGCGGAGCCAACCCCCGCCTTGGAGAGTGGCACCGAGGAGACGATCATTGCACTGCAGGGAGCCATCAGTACTCCCATTCCGGAGGCCATCAGCATGAGGCTCACTGCGAAGGGCGGGTAGGAGGAGGTCTCTGTCAGTTGTGCCATACCGAAGAGCCCAACTGCGATGAGGAGGAACCCCAGCCGAACTGCCCGCTTCACTCCCAATTGGGCACTGATCTGTGGGCTCCGAGGCGAGATGAGGATCATCATGGCTGCCGAGGGCAGTGTTCGCACGCCTGTCTCCAGGGCCGTGTAGCCGTGGACGAATTGCAGATACTGGGAGGCCACATAGAAGACGCCGAACATTGAGAAGAAGGCCAGAACTAGACCGAGGGAGCCCATGGAGAACCCTCGGCGTTTGAAGAGTCTGGGATCGAGCATGGGCTGTGCGACGGAACGCTCGTACCCGATGAATGCCACGGCGCCGACGAGAGCGCACAGCAAGGCGCCAAGCACCCCCGGGCTTGTCCAGCCCCACTCAGGGCCCTCGATGATGGCGAGCACCAGACCGCCGAGCATGAACACAGAGATCAGTGCACCGATTGGGTCAAGGGCGTGGCCGTGGGGGTCGCGAGAATTCGGAACAAACGCGATGACTAACACGATGAGCAGGATCACGAGTGGAAGATTGACGAGGAACACCGCCGACCATGAGAACCACTTCAGTGCGAGTCCGCTCATCAGCGGTCCGAGCGCTCCGCCAGCGCCGGCGAACCCGGCCCACATGGCGATTGCCTTGTTTCGCTCCTCAGGCGGGAACGTGTGCGTAATGATTGACAGTGTGGCTGGCATGATGAAGGCAGCCCCAACCCCCATGAGTGCCCGAGCTGCGATGAGATGGGATGGGCCGGTGGCGAAACTTGCCAGGAATGCCATGGAGCCAAAGAGTCCGAGCCCTCCCAAGAGGGCCCACTTTCTTCCGTATCGATCTCCGAGTGCTCCTGCTGGCAGGAGAAAGATGGCGAAGGTCAACGCATAGGACTCGATGATCCAGAGTGACTCCGTTGATTTGGCATTCAGTGCGCCGATGATGGTGGGGATGGCCACATTGAGTGAACTCACTGCGATCACGATCGTGACAAGGCTGAGGCAGAGGATGGCGAGGATCTTCCAGCGTCGTTCGTAGACGAGTTCATCGATGAGTGGGCCTGCTGGTTCGGGTGGTGAGTCCAAATTCGCTAGCTGGGGAGAAGTCATTGGGTGTCCTTTTCGATACAGCACTGTTCTACAAGTTCGACAGCGAGATATGCAACACTGGTGAAGCGAAATCCACTGTCAGTGACCGATTTCACGCCCACGAGGTGCGGTCGAAGGAAGCTCGCCTCTATGACCAACACGCCAGTGAAATCATTGAACCGTCGCGGCGCCCGTCTCATTCGACGGTTCGTTACCGCGCATCCGTTCCCAACCGTGGTGAGCGTCCTCGGTGCGATAGCGTTCGCTGCAGCCGCAGTCGGTGCGACCATGGTCATCGGTAGAGTGACCGACGAGCTCATT
>DORQ01000162.1:18967-19389 GCA_003514205.1 Acidimicrobiaceae bacterium | reverse complement strand
ATCACTTCGCTCAAGGCAACTGTGAACTCGTTGAGCAGCCGAGTGCGAATCGACCGGAATCGCTGGTCGCCCTCCTCCGCGGTGAGATCGATAACCCGCATCAGCGGCCAGTTGTCATCCCAGAACTCGATGTAGGCACTCGCGATCGCCGTTGCGGTTTCGTAGCCGGCACTGCCGCGCCACGTGCCCGTCTGAACAATCAAGGTCAGCCGGGTGTTCCCTGCGTTGGCCATCTCCTCGGCCAAGGCCAGAATCGCCGCTTCAACATCAGGGAAATATTGATAGAAGGTGGCTGGCGAGGTGGAGGCTTCTCTGGCGATGTCCACAACTTTGAGGTCGCGGTAACTGTGGTTCTCAAGCATCGCCAAGGTGCAGTCGAGAAGTTTCTGCCTCGTCGCCAAGCCGCGGCGCCCAGGAACTCG